>JAFYTT010000297.1 GCA_017558715.1 Clostridia bacterium
AGCTTGCGGCGATGATACATCCAGCGCACAAATTCCGAAAACGTTGTGCTATTTTGCTTTTGCGGATCTTTTGCCATTGTTCTGCGCCTCCTCTCTATCTGATACCTTTTGAAAAAAGGAATCATCTGTTCTTTGTTTCATTATAGTATACCACGTTCCGAGGGTTTTGTCAAGTCCTGTGACTGTAAGCCGAAATGCGCAAAAAAACGTGATACCCCGATCGGAGTATCACGTTTGGATGATATGAATATTTACTTATGCAGCTTTCTTTGCCGTGATGATACGGATGACATAAAGCGTACCGACCATGAGAACGATGGAGATGGGAAGTGCGATCCATGCATTCTGGATGAAGCCTGCGATCAGGTAGCTGACGAAGGAAACAGCAGCTACGGTGATGGCGTAAGGAAGCTGGGTGGAAACGTGGTTGAGGTGGTCGGACTGAGAACCGGCGGATGCCATGATGGTGGTATCGGAGATCGGGGAGCAGTGGTCACCGCAGACCGCACCTGCCATACAAGCAGAGATACCGATGATCATGATTTCGTTGTTCATATCGCCGCCGAAGACTGCAACGACGATCGGAATGAGGATACCGAACGTACCCCAGGCGGTACCGGTTGCAAATGCGAGGAAGCATGCGATAACGAAGATGATTGCGGGCAGGAAGGAGAGCAGGCTTGCGGCAGACTCTTCAACGATACCTGCAACGAAGGTAGCAGCACCGAGGGAGTCGGTCATGCCCTTCAGCGTCCATGCAAAGGTCAGAATGAGGATTGCGGGAACCATGGACTTGAAGCCTTCGGGAAGTGCGGACATACAATCCTTGAAGGAGAGTACGCGGCGGCAGCAGTAGAAGATGACGGTCAGCAGCATTGCGATGAAGGAACCGAAGACCAAGCCGACAGATGCGTCGGAATTGGAGAATGCATCGATGAAGGATTCACCGTCGAAGAAGCCGCCGGTGTAGATCATGCCGATGACGCAGAAGATGATCAGAGCTGCGATCGGGAAGATCAGGTCAATGACGCGGCCCTTTTCGTTGACAGCTTCTGCCTTTTCGGGAGCCTTGACAGTACCTGTTGTGAACAGGTCACCCTTTTCAAGGGCGTTCTTTTCGTGAATTGCCATGGGACCGTAGTCGAACTTCATCGCTGCAAGGACGATCATCATAACGATGGTGAGCAGAGCGTAGAAGTTGTAGGGGATGGAGCGGACGAACAGGTCAAGACCGTTGACACCGTCAACAAAGCCGGAAACAGCTGCAGCCCAGGAGGAGATCGGTGCGATGATACAGATGGGAGCTGCGGTTGCGTCGATGATGTACGCGAGCTTTGCGCGGGAGATCTTGTGCTTGTCAGCAACGGGGAGCATGACGGAACCGACCGTCAGACAGTTGAAATAGTCATCGATGAAGATGAGTGCGCCGAGTGCGATGGTAGCAAGCTGTGCGCCGACACGGGACTTGATGTGCGTCTGTGCCCAACGGCCGAACGCTGCGGAGCCGCCTGCTCGGTTCATCAGAATGACCATAGCGCCGAGGATGACGAGGAAGATCAGAATACCGACGTTCCAGCCGTCAGACAGCTGTGCGATCATACCGTCGACAAAAATGTGTTCCATCGTGCCGACAGGATTGAAGCCGGAATACAGCAGACCGCCGATCAGGATACCGATGAACAGGGAAGAATAAACTTCCTTGGTGATCAGTGCCAGACCGATGGCGATGATGGGCGGAAGCAGTGCCCAGAAGGTTGCATAGAAGGGAACCTCTTCCTTGTTGATGAGGTAGCCTGCACGGTCGATGGCATCTGCATGTTCGTCAGCATATGCCTCATAGCCGTCGTCAAGGGTATCAACGTATTCGAGCAGTGCAACTGCATCGTCATACGTCATTGTCGCAGGGTCGGTCGAAAAAGCGGTTTCGACAGCCTCGACAGTTTCTGCGGGAGCCGCGGTGTCCTCACCGTCCGCAAAGACATGCAGAACGGACATGGAGAGCACGACAGACACGATCAGCAGAAACAGGGTAAAGCGTCTTGTGTTGCGCATGAGTGAAAACCTCCAAAAAATAGTAAAAGAACCGCAGACAGAATATGGCTGTACGCGGTTCTCATATGACAGGATAAGATAACTTCCGTCCTCCGATAGCGCTCCACATGCCGTGACAGTGTATCACATCTTCTGTGATACCCCAGAAAACCTTTTTTGCAGAAACAGGTTCTCTTCGGCGGCGACCCCTTTTGTCATTTCCCGGTCTGCTTACCGTTTGTATGTGATAACACACGGCGGAAATGGCGACTCTTGATCTGCCGCACCTCTATCTGTTCTTTTCAATGGAATTATCTTAACATATTTTTGGAAAAAAAGCAATACCTTTGACGCAATTTGTTTGAAATTCCGTCAATTTTCGGACTTTTCAGGCGAATTTTGCGTGCCGACGATGGCGTAAAGCTCCCGCTTGGTTTCGTCCGGGTCGTAGGTTTCATAGCGGACATGCAGGGTATCACCGACGCGCAGGGTCTTGTCCCCTCGCTCGTCCATCTCTTCTTTGTTTTCGGTATCGCGGCGTACGGCGAGCACAAACAGGTTGGCAGGCCAGAAAATATCACGCACCTGCTTGCCGACAGCGAAAGTATCGGCTCCGACTGTGACAGTCGTATCGACGGTGACAGGCTCTTTTCCGTGACGCATGTCCTCAAGACGGTGCTCCAGCACGACTTCGTTGATGGATTCGACCTCAAAGACCTCTGTGATGAAATAGGACAGCACGGAAACAATCAGCACGGGAACGATATTATCATGTGCGGAGAGCGCTTCGATTGCAAAGACGATTGCGGTCAGCGGCATTTTCATCATGGATGCAATGCATGCCGTGATGCCGAGTACAACGACCACCGGGTAATAGCCAGAGGTCAGCGGTGTGTGCGTGATCAGATAACCGCCGATGATCGAGGAAATCATTGCCCCCAGCGCCATGATCGGCAGGAACATACCGCCCGTCAGACCGGCAGAGTTGGCAAAGATCATGATGGACATACGCACCATGACAAAGACGATCAGCATGAACCATGCGAGATGACCGTGCATCAGTTCTTCGATCAGATGATGACCGGAGGAAAGGTTGGTTTCGGATATGCATCCGGCAATCAGCGTGATCAGAAAGACAACAAACAGCGGAAGTGCCGCGCCGACGGTGGTCTTCATAAATTTCGGCATCATTCTGTGAAGAAGCGCGGTGAATTTCTGCCAGAGTGTACGCAGAAGCAGGTAGTATTTCAGAAACAGTACGGCAAACAGACCGACGGAGATGGCGATGAGAATCGGAAGCCAGAGCTCACGCGGCTTGAGTGTGATCAGACGCATCGGGGCAAACAGATAGGTGTTGATGCCGAGGAGCGGAGAGAGCAGATTGGAAGTAACCTTTGCCGCGGTAACGGAGATTGTGGAGACGAGGATAATCATCGGCGAAATGCGCTGATGTGCTTCCTCAATGGCGAACATCATACCGGAGATCGGTGCGTCGGTTGCGGTGCAGAAGCCGGCACATGCACCTGCGGTCATCAGATAGCGGTCCCATGCGGCGTGTTTTTTGCCGGCAGTACGGGATCCCATGCGGGTGACGCCGCGTCCGAGTGCAGTACCGATCTGGACACTGGGGCCTTCGGTTCCCAGCGGAACACCGAGGAAGAACGTCAGCATGGACATTGCGAAAACGCCGCAGAAGTTATAAATCCAGCGAAACGGAATCAGTCCGCGCAGAATACCGATTGAGGTCGGAATACCGCCGCCGCGCAGATTGGAATGAAAGCGGTAAACTACGGCACAAAGCACGGCACATGCAAACAGGACGGCGACGGCAATCGGCAGATACCCCGGATGCTCACGGAGCAGCGCATAGACCGTGCCCGATGCATGAATGATGTGGGATGCGCAGAATTTGAAAATGACGATGCAAGTGCCGACACAGACACCGGTCAGGGTTGCGTAGACAAGCGCGGGGAAGAGCAGATTATAAAGGTAAGTTTTTCTTGTCATAATGAAAACCTGAATAAAATAAATGATGAATTCGGATATATACGGTTATTATATCATAAAAGCAACCGAAATGCAACAAACATATGGAAAAGAGTTATTGACAATTTTTTGATTTTTCTGCATGGAACTCGATTGGAAAATCCATGTCTGAAAATGCAAAAACTTCAGAGACGAACACTTTTCGTGAAATGAAATTTGTCACTCAAATCCCTCCAAAATGCCGTTGCATCTACAGCTTTGTAAATAAATTTTGAACCGGAAGGCTTTTTGAAACTCTCCGCAAAGTGTGTGGCGGTTCGAATCTGTCCACGGATTTGTTTCTGTAGGGTATCTATATCAAAAAATGCATTTCGCCGGTTCGAATCTGTCTACAGGTTCGAAAAGCCCGAAATGCATCTACAAAATTACGAAAAACTTTAGAGTTGAAAGCTTTTAGTGAAATATTCGGTATACGCCGAATGTGAAATAATTCACTTCGTGAATTGTGAAATATTGCTCCCACAGGTCGCAATGTGAAATGAAATTTGCCCACATTCGCGAAGCGAATATTTCACACGCCGTAGGCGTATTTCACATTTCGCAGAAATATTTCACTTGCCCGCAAGGGCAAATTTCGTTGAAAAAAGCACCTGCTTTCGCAAGTGCTTTTTTCTGGCTGGGATATAGGGATTCGAACCCCAACATACAGAGTCAGAGTCTGCTGTGCTACCGTTACACAATATCCCATTGTTGTTTGTTCTCTCGAACAAGATATATTATATCACGGCGCATTGCATTTGTCAATAGGTTTTTTGAAAAAATTTCAAATTTGTTTTTGGAAAATTATCCTTCCCGAAAATCGTACATATTTGCGGCGTAGAAGATCTTGATATGGGGCTTCTTTGTCTTGTACAGAACAGCGTAATAGGCGTCGCCCGGTGATGCAATCTGATATGCGGTATAACTGACCTCACACGGCGGATAACTCTCAAAATAAAAATAGCGGTTGAGTTCGCGGTGGATATGGTTGTACTTTTCGTCTTTGGAGAAAAGGGTGGCACTGATGATGTCAAACGCACCGTCCTGCAGGAGTCTGCGTTCCTGTAATACAACGAAATGAAGCCGCAGAATCGCGAAAAACGGAACCATCGGAAGAAGTGCAAGCGGAATATAAATCACGTAAATCACAGGATGGAAATGTACCTGACTGCCGGCAAAGCATAACACCAGCGAGATCAGTCCTCCGAAGAAGAGCGTATAAGTCAGGGAAAATATGTTGCCCTTGATTTCGGCGGCGTTGGTGCGCCAAAGCTCCTGCTCGATGGAATTGCGTGTGATGCGCTCTTTTGTTTGTGTTTCTTTCATGGCGGTAGTCTCCCTGTTTCAATTACGGATTCTGATATTCATAGATTTTTGCGGGAAAGAACAGCTTGACACGCTGTATTCTTGTTCGGTAGAGAACAAGAATAAACGGATCTCCGGCAGAGGCTGTCTGATATGTGCTATGTCCGACCTCGCACTTCGGAAAACTCTCAAAATAGAGGTAATAATGCATGCCGTGCCGATTGTACGCTTCGTCCTTGTAATAAAGAGCGGAGTCAATGATATCAAATGCGCCGCGTTTCAGACAGATACGCTCAACGAACGTACGGCAGCTCCGATAAAGCACAATCGCGATTGGTAAGATTGGCAGAAGCATACAGACGATATCAAAGAAAAGTCGGTGATGGTTATCTTTCACGATAAAATACATGAGAAATGTCATCGGAACACAGAGCACGACCGTCAGGACAACCTCGATTACTGCTTTTCTGTAATCGAACGCACTGTATTGCCAAAGCTGGTTTTCAATGTTTTCGCGCGTGAGCGGGATTTGGTGTTCTTTCATGGTATACTCCTGTGTTCAGTTACGGTTTCCGAATTTTCGACCCTGCACTTCGGAAAACTTTCAAGCGAGTCCTGTTGTGTGAATTGCATCATTCATAGTTTTGTGTTATAATTGTTTGCGATGGATATTTGAAAAACAGAAAATTTTTCATTCAACCCAACCTTTTTCCAAATTTCGATAACATATAGGTGAACTTACTTATGACACGATCGCGACTGATTCATGATAAGGTTGAGATGTGTGATTTGACGGTCGATTGGCAAGGAGGTGATTACGTGTCTGTTTACAAAAATGAATGCGACAAGCGTTTGGTAGAACTGGCTCTATGCGGCGACAACCTTGCATTTGAAGAATTGGTGATCAGGCATGAGAGGGCGGTGGTAGGAACCGCATACAAAATTACCTGCGATCATTACATGGCAAAGGATGCCGCACAAGAGGCTTTTGTTGCGGTGTGGATTCAGTTGAAAGCATTGACATCGCAAAGTAAATTTGGTGCATATGCTTGCGCGATTGCAAAAAATTACGCGAAAAAGATGGTAATGCGTGATCGCCTGATATCAACGGTCAGTTTAAGCGATTTTGAAAATTGGGAATTTGACGATGTTGATAGGGGTAATACACAGCAGGTGGTTGATGATGATATTTACGATAGACTCCATGTAGAAATGGAATCATTGAGTGATAAAATCAAGGAAACGATCCGTCTGCATTATTTCAACGGCTTATCTGTAAAAGAAATCGCCTATCGACTCGATGTTCCGGAAGGAACAGTCAAATGGAGGTTAAGTGAGGGAAGAAAACAATTACAGAAAGGGTTTGGAGTTATGGATAAGAAGAATCATTCTGTGGAGAATCCTTCGTTGGTGGCTCTCGTCATGGAACGGATACAGGAACTGGAGCTTTATAGATTGAAGAATAATCGACGTGGGCTTCAGGAAGTGTATCAGTCGGCACTGGAAGCTGTTGAGGACTTGCATGAGGAGACGAATAAAAACTACTTGCTGGCGTCGATTCTTTACAATGGTGCTCAGTATGAAAGACCGGATATGACTCGTTGGAAAGAAGCGATCCTTGCCGGTCATAACGATATGATGATGTGTCATTTCACCAGTTGGGAGAATTATCATTTAGACGGACAAGAGAAGATTGACTTTATGCGCGAGGTACAGATTCCGTTTTTGCAGGAGCATCAATTCTCTTTAAGCGTAGGCTATGTCTACCTGATGATGGCTTTTGAATATTTCTGGGAGCACCGCTACGAAGAGGCCTTGGAAACAGTGAAGCAGGCGAAAGAACTTCTGGAACCCACCAGCGAGTATTATGCCAATGCTGTATCCGCTATTTCGGCTTGGAGTAAGATGCTTGCCGTGCCGGGGAGCATACCGACCTTCAGAGGTGAGCATATTAAGAAAATCAATGGCTCGTTCTATTATTGCGAAAATCCGGGGATTATCTTTGAGGATACGCGCTTCCGTGATTTCAGCAGATGTGACAGTTGTATCCTTGATACCAATCTTGCTCTTGGAGAATCAAGAGTTTCCTCATGCGGCTATGTGACGTATACATTCAAAGAAGAGCACGCAACCGTTGAAACTCCTGCGGGCGTATTTGAAGATTGTCGTGTATATGAAGTACGCGGAGAATATCCGGGTCGCGGTTCTTTGCCTTCTTTTTCCTACTACAGTACATTCTGTTTTTGCGATGGAATCGGTTTGGTTTATCAGAAAGTGGAAACGAATGGTCAAAATGGAAAGGAGTGCCGTTGTTATTTGCTGTCAGATTACGAAATTAAGGGTGGTAAAGGATGGTTGCCACTATTTATGGGGAACCGTTGGGCATATACTGACGTTTGGAATGAAACGCACACCACCAAATATGATGCGTACTATGAAGTGACATCTTGGAACGGAACAGATGCTATGCTGGCGGCTGAGGAGATCACTTATACGCCGAAAAATGAGGAAGTATCGTCATAAAGCGATTCGTTGGTCCGAATCTGTTGGGGACCTCGAAAAAAACCGAAATGCATCTGCAAAATTTTGAAAACTTCAGAGTTGAAATTTTAGTGAAATATTCGTCTTGCGGCGAATGTGTAATAATTCACTTCGTGAATTGTGAAATATCTCACTTTGTTCGATGTGAAATGAAATTTGCCCACATTCGCGTCAGCGAATATTTCACATTTGCGGAGCAAATATTTAACAGCGAAGCTATTTCACTTGCCCGAAGGGCAAATTTCGTTGAAAAAAGCACTTGCATGCGCAAGTGCTTTTTTCTGGCTGGGATATAGGGATTCGAACCCCAACATACAGAGTCAGAGTCTGCTGTGCTACCGTTACACAATATCCCATTGTTGTTTGTTCTCTCGAACAGTTTATATTATACCACATGTGGGATATTTTGTCAATAGGTTTTTTGAAAAAATCTTGAATTTTTGTAACAGGAACGATGGAACATAGATTTGATACAGCCTGCATATATTCATGAAAAAGAGTAAAGGGGAAATGCTATGAAACGATCGGTATGGCATTGGCAGTTGTTCGGATTTGCGGTAACCGCACTTGGCGGTACGGTTCTTCATTTTTTATATGACTGGCTCGGTGGGGCTATCTGGATCGCGCCATTTTCGGGGATCAACGAATCGACCTGGGAGCATATGAAGCTGCTCTTCTGGCCAATGGCGCTTTTTGCGGTGGTACAGTCCTTTTTCTTTGGCGTATATAAAAACTTCCGGTGCGTGAAGCTGCGCGGAATTCTGCTCGGTCTGGGACTCATTCCCGTTCTTTTTTATACCTATAACGGTGTGATCGGCAAGTCACCCGACTGGATCAACATTGCGATTTTCTTTGTTTCCGCCGCGATGGCATATCTTTTTGAAACACGGATGCTGATCACGGGAAATCCGTCCTGCGCCTCGCCGAAGACAGCACAGGGAATTCTCATTGTCATCGCGGTTCTGTTCGTCCTCTTCACGTTTGTGACCCCGAAGCTCGGTATGTTCCGTGATCCGCTGACGGGGACATACGGAATCACGCAAGCGGTTTCTTTGCAAGATGCAGGACAAACGTATCTGCAAAGACAATCCGATCCCCGGCATCAAGAACTGCGCGGCGCAGACCGTCAAACAGTGCGGTTTTATGCGGTTCCGGGATGACGAGATGATCACAGTGGGTGCCGGAGAATGCGGCATACTCATCTGCTGTGAAAACACGCTCACCGAAGTATTCTCTGGTTTCAAAATCGGTGTAACCGTATTCGGGCGCAGCCGTGTAACGGAATCCGCCGTGTGTATAGGGGATTTCCGGCTTATAGTGGGCATCGTAGACCTTTTGAATCGTCTGATACAACGCCTCGTTTGGTTTGCGGTAATCGCCGCGCGTCAGCATCATCGCAAGCACGCCGCCCGGTTTGAGCAGGGAAAATGTCTTTGTAAATGCGGTCGGTTCACCGATCCATTGAATGGTTGCCGCGGAATAAATCAGATCAAATTGCTGTTTGCCGAAATCATGGGTGATGAAATCGTCGTTGACAATGTGAAAATTGTTCCGATCACCGTATTTTTCGATCATTTTGGCGCAAAGATGCTCGCCAAGCTCAATGGCGTGATAATCGCATCCCGTGTCAAGAATCGGATCGGTTGCCTGTCCCGTACCGGGTCCAAGCTCCAAAACACTTTTTTCGGTTGTGATGCCGGCATACGCGATGAGATCGTCAAACAGCGCTTTGGTGTATCGCGGACGGTATTTATCAAATTGATCGGGAATTGTATCAAAAATTCTGCGGAATTCCATCGTTGTGCTCCTTCTTGTCGTGATGTTGTGCTTTTCTTCATTATATCATGGAATCTTCCGGCATACAAGATTTATAATCAAAAAATCCCGTAAAAATTGAAAATGCACTTGCACATGCGTGGGGTCTGTGATATAATTACAGCAACGAATCACTTTGAAAGGATTTTTTTGCTATGTTTGATATTACAATCGGCACGCTGATCCCCGCATTGTCGGCGGCAACGATGATTCCGCAGCTCAACGAAAAGGGCTTTGAGTGCTACGCGCTCGATTTCAACGGGACAAACCCCGCCGCGATGGATTTCGACGCGCTGGCTGAGCAGATTCTGCCGGTGCTCGACGGTCGCCGTATCACCGCGATGGGATACTACAACAACCCGATTCTGAAACAGGATGCGCGTGACAATCTGACCGCAATGGTGAAGAATGCGCACAAGCTTGGCTGCTCTGTCATCGGTGCATTTGCGGGCGGCAATCCCGAGAAAAGCGTTCCCGAAACAATTCCCCAGTTCAAGGAAACCTGGGAACCGCTGGCGGCACTTGCGGAAGAAAACGGTGTGAAGATCGGGTTTGAGGGATGCGGCGGCGGCTGGCATCGCGGCTCGACCAACATCGCGTTCTGCTCCGATGCATGGGAATTGATGTTTGATGCCGTTCCGTCAAAGGCACTGGGTCTTGAATGGGAGCCGTGCCATATTATGGAAGGACTCGGTGACCCGATCATGCAGCTGCGCCATTGGGCAGACCGTGTTGTCCACCTGCACGGCAAGGACTGCACGATTGCTTGGGATGTGATCAAGGAGTACGGTATGCGCGGACCGCATCCTGTCGTCTTCAACCGCACACCCGGTTTCGGCGATACCAACTGGGCAGATATCTTTACGATTCTGATTCACGCAGGCTTTGTCGGTGCGTGTGACATTGAAGGTTACCACGATCTTGTACATTACGATGACATGGAATGGACGGCACAGGTAACTTCTCTTGAATACCTCAAGAGATGCCGCGGCGGTATCGAATACTTCGCGGGTCCGACCGAATACCGCGGTTATCAGGGCAAACGGAAAAAGTAAGACGAGGTATGAAGCATGATTGAAGTAAGAGAATTATATCTGGATTGCGGACGGATGTTTTCCGATGCGCGCTTCTGCGTTACGGACAGCAAGACACCGACGTTTTCGTGGTCTGTTGTATCTGATACAGACAATGACCGACAGACTGCCTACCGTGCACAGGTCACGATGGGCAAGAGCAGTCTTTGGGATTCCGGTTGGGTTGAGGATGACGAACAGTCGACCGTTTATGCGGGCAAAACACTTCCTGCGGGACGGTATTTGGACTTTACGGTTCGCGTTCGCAATACACGCGGGGAAGAATCGGATGTCTTCGGCGGACAGTTTGTCTGCGGTGCGCTGACGGCAGATGCCTGGAAGGGCAAGTGGATTACATCCGATGAACCGTCCGGACAGCGTGCGCTGTATTTCCGCCGCGATTTCCAT
>JAFYTT010000298.1 GCA_017558715.1 Clostridia bacterium
TCAATTTTCAAGGATCATCGGCTGATCGTTTGAAGCACTCGTTTGTACTTCTCGTCGACAGCTTATATATTATATCACACTCAAATCCGTTTGTCAATAGGTTTTTGAAAGTTTTTCAAAACTTTTTTGATTTTCTTTTTCGTCTGAAGCGAAAAATCGGACTTTGAAGTGGATGACATATATTATAACAGAAAAAGCCCTCTTTGTCAAGAGGGTTTTTCAAAATATTTCAAATTATTTTCCGACGCAGAAATTATGGAAAATCGTATCGACGACATCTCCCGTCACCGCACGACCGTCCACTTCGGCAAGCGCCGACAGCGCAAGCTCCAGATCCATGCCGGCAATATCCTGCGTGTATCCGTTTTCGAGCGCATCCGACGCACGGTCGACATGTTCTGCCGCAGCACAGATTGCGGCATACTGTCTGGCATTGGAAACAATTGCTTCGGTGCTGTAGTCAATCTGTCCTTCCAAAAACAGACCTTCGATCACCGCGCGTAAATCATCCATTCCCTCGCCTCTTGCCGCACTGACGGTGACCGTCTTTGCAAACGGAACACCGAGCGCATCCACATCTGCGACGATTCCGGCATCCGATTTATTGACAATCGCAACAATCGGACAGGAAACATCGCGCAGATGCTGTGCCAGGTCAAAATCCTCCGCCGCCAGTTGTTTGGAACCGTCAAATACGGCCAATACCAGTTCTGCTTCGGACAGCGCACGCAAAGAACGCTCCACACCGAGCTGCTCCACGACATCATCCGTACCGTGAATGCCCGCTGTATCGGCAAGACGCAGAAGAATACGCCCGATGCTGACGGTTTCTTCCAGCACATCGCGTGTTGTACCGGCAATTTCGGTGACAATCGCGCGATCCTCACCCGTCAGGCAATTGAGCAGTGACGATTTACCCGTATTCGGTTTGCCGACAATGGCGCAGCGGATGCCTTCGTTGACCGCTTTGCCGACGGAATAGGATTTCGCCAGCGCCGTCAGCTTTTCTTTGGCAATTCCGATTTTTTCCAGAAGCTCGTCGACCGACAGATCGGTCAGATCCTCGTCGGGAAAATCAATGAAAGCATAGGTGCTCGACACCGCATCGCGGAGCAGGACATAAATTTCGTCTGCCGCACGCTTCAGCATACCGCGCGCACCGGCACCCGCAAGACGCACCCCCTCCATGCTCTGCGCATCGATCAGATCGATGATTGCCTCCGCCTGGGAAAGTCCGAGCTTGCCGTTCAGAAACGCCCGCTTGGTAAACTCACCGGGACCTGCCGGCATCGCACCGCAGAGAAAGACCGATTCCAGTACCTTCTGTGTCAGATAGATACCGCCATGACAGGAAATTTCCACGGTATCTTCACCCGTATAGGAATGCGGCGCACGGAAGACAACCGCCATCCCGTCGTCAATAGATTCTTCCTTATAGTAGATATGTCCCCATACCATGCGGTTGGATTCCACCGAAGAAAGCGTCATACCGCCGCACGGACCCTTACCCGGGAAAAACAGCTTTTCACAAATCCCGATCGCGTCAGGACCGGAAACACGGATGACCGCAATGCCGCCGCGTCCGTATGGGGTCGAAACCGCGGCGACGGTCGTTGCATCAGAGTGTAAAAATTCCATTGTCAGAATTATTCCATACCCAGCATGCCGAGCGTCGATGCACTCGTCAGGCTGTCCATATTGTTGATGATCAGAACGCGGTCACAGCCGGATTCTTCCGCCAATGCCGCCGCGGACGATTTGTAGTAACGCAGGTCGATGATCTCAAGATCAAAGTGATACGCAAGGAACGGCGCCAGCGAATGACCGAAGGAGTCCTTGACGAGCATCAGACGTTCGCGGTCTTCCCCGCCGTTCTTTTCGACCGTAACATACGCATGGTTGCCGGAAATGAACGACGAATACTTATCGGTCTTTTCAAGATAAGAACGGTCATAGAAGCCATTCATCACGGTTTCGCTGTCATGGATGGTCATCGTGAAATCTTCATCGCCTTCAAAGCGGTAAAATTCCATGGTGTCGGGTTCGATCCACTTCATACCCGCATTTCTCCATGCAGTGCCGTAGAACGCATCCGATGCCACTTCCACCGTAAATACAGATTCCGCCAGCGGTTCCATCCCCCAGAGCTTCATCAGCTCGACATACGCAAGATACGCACCGTGTGTCGTCCAGTGATGGTCGGTGCGGTACATGACATCCTCACCTGCCTCCGATGCCGCCTTGAGCGGATCGAGCAGATTGAGATACAGCATATCGGTGTACGCATCCGTGCCGCTGACATGTGTTTCCTCTGCACGGTCATCGAGTGCATCCCAAGGCCGATGCAGAACATCAACCGGGTAAAGCGCGGGAAGCTTCTCCTCCGCGACATCGATAACACGTCCCGCCGCGGCAAAGGTAACGGAAATACCGCCGTCGGCAAGTCGGTCGGCAAATTTAGCAGACGCATCGTAGTTTTTGAGAACATTGTCAATTTTCGGGTTGTCCATACGGGACAGCAGATAACCGTCCGCACCAAGCACAACGTCGTTGTTTTCGCCCTTGAGCATCGCGATTTCCGTGACACCCTTCAGACCGACAAAGAAGTCACGTACCGGGAACTGGTCGGCATAGTAATCGGCAACATCCTCGGAAAAGTCGCCCGAGAAATACTTGTCAAGGAACTTGCCCGCCTGAATACGTTCGATCAGACTGCCGTTAAACGTCGACTGTAACTGCGGACGCTGCTGCAGTGCACGGTTTTCCTGTTCGGAAAATTCCTTGTCGGGAATGATAAAGATCAGCGCGCCAAGCACAAAGATAAACGCAAGAAACAGTGCCATGCCAACGCGGTCAGACCCCTTTGCCTGCTCTGCAACGCGCATCTGCAGCGCAAACAGTTCATCCGCATCGTCCTGCATCGTTCTCTTTTTGGGCTTCGGAGAAACCGCCGCTTCGTTTTTCATGATTTCATTGTTTTCCATAAATTAGCAGTTCTCCTTTCATCAGAATCGGAAGTAGAGGAACGGATTGTACGAAGAGTCAACCAGATATGCCGTCACAAGCACGGTAACCAGCAGAGCACCGACCGCCGCAATATATCGGAAGGACTTGGACTTCTCATAAAACTTGTAGAACAGTTCTCTCGGCTTCGGAACAGAAGCAATGACAAGGATCGCAACGAATACGAGCTTATGCAGCATCGAATAAATATCCGCGCTCGAAATAAAGCCCGCCGAGCCGACACCGAACATCGTACCGAGATACGATGCACCCGCACCCATATCGTCAAAGACGAAGATCAGCCAGCCGAAATAGACAAAGAACAGCGTATACAGATGACGGAAGAAACGAGGCCATGCCTTCATGCGTTCAAGCAGGAACGTCTTTTCCACGACGAGCAGAACGAAGTAGTAAAGTCCCCAGATGATAAAGTTCCAGTCAGCACCGTGCCAGAAGCCCGTCAAAAACCACACAACGAAAATGTTGCGGTACATCTTGAACAGTCCTCCGCGGTTGCCGCCGAGCGGAATGTAGACATATTCGCGGAACCACGTACCGAGCGAAATGTGCCAGCGGCGCCAGAACTCGGTGATGTTCTGAGAAATATAAGGATAGTTGAAGTTTTCGAGGAATCGGAAGCCCATCATCTTGCCAAGACCGATTGCCATATCGGAGTAACCCGAGAAGTCAAAATAGATCTGGAAGCAATAGAAGAGCAAGCCGAACCATGCGCCGATGACGGTTCTGTTCGGGTCGGCAGCTGCCGCATCCCAGATCGCACCGGCGGCGTTGGCAAAGATGACCTTCTTGCCAAGACCCGCGACAAATGTACGCATACCGGATGCAAACATCGCCATCGATTCATGACGTTCGCGCAGTGCATCGTCAACGTCCTGATAGCGGACAATCGGACCTGCGATCAGCTGCGGGAACAGCGAGACATACGCACCGACGACAATCGGATTCTTCTGCACGCGCGCATCCCCACGGTAAACGTCGATGACGTACGACATGATCTGGAACGTATAGAACGAAATACCGATCGGCAACGTCAGTCCGAGTGTCGGAATGTTGATAAACGGGATTTTCGACAGGTTTTCGGCAAAAAAGTCGAAATACTTGAAAAATCCAAGCAGACCGAGATTGACAATCACGCTGATGATCAGAATGATTTTTGCACGTTTGTGATTGGTGTCCCTGTATTTACCGACATAATAACCGCACACATAGTCAAAGAGCACGGTAAAGATCATCAGAAATACATAAACAGGTTCGCCCCAGCCGTAGAAGAACAGGCTGACGAGCAGAATCCAGAGATTGCGCAGCTTGACCGGTGCGATAAAATAGACCAGCAGGACGATCGGCAAGTAGGCAAACAGAAACTCAAGGCTCGAAAAGAGCATGTCGTACCTCCATTGGGTGTAATTTTGTACGAAGTTCACACAGCGTACATGTACAGTATATCAAATTTTCCGCAATAAAACAAGAGGTATCCGCGATTTTAGCAGGTTCTTTGCCGAGTTTTTACAGATTATTCATCTTCGGCAATACGAACATTTCATCCCCGATGCACATTACCGTGCTTCGGGGATGCGGCGATTTATTGCATCAGTGCTTGTGCCATCTGCTTTTCCTGATACTTCCGCAGAATGTCAAGTACCTCGGGCGGGAACGCACCCTCGAGCACACCGGATTCAATCTGCGCGATCATGTGATCATCGGCATACGGAAGCAGCGTTTCGATGGCGGTATAATCCATTGTGCCTTCCATGACCTTTTCAAGAATCGCACCCTTGGACTGGCGGTCCAAGAGCGGCATCAGACGACCGAGCAATGCGGGATCGAGATCCTCAAATGATGCCGTTTCCAGCATCGCAACGACGTTTTCATCCTCCAGATATTCCGTCAGCGCAACAAGATGGGAAATATCAATGTTGGCATCCGACAGTATTTTTGCAAGTCGTGACAGTTGGCTCATATCAAAACTCCTTTATCTTTTATCAGATCATTTTTTCATAAGCATTGCGTTTGGCACCCGACAGAAGCGTGATCTCACCGCAATGGGTCAGACCGTTCCGCGCAAGCATTCTCTGCATCGGCAGATTGTCGCGGTGGGTATCAATGCGCAGAGAAATCTTGCCGGCATCACGTCCGATGGCGGCGGCTTCTTCGAGCAGTCGGGAAGCAAGTCCTTTGCCGCGGCAGGTTTTATCGGTGGCAACACGGTGTACCGCGACATAGCTTGTGTGTTCGTCATCGGTTGTTTGTGTCAGCCACGCGCCGTGTTCAATGACGGTATAGGTAACCTCACCGCCGAGCAGTACCGCGCAGGTAGCAACGACAGTCCCGTCATCTTCACAGAGAACGTACGACTCGCCCGCTTCCATATCGGCGACAATGTCGGATTCCGCCGGATAGCCGTCCGTCCATTGGTCAATGCCCTGTGCGTGCATGGTCTCTCTTGCGCCGTCAAAGATTTCGCAGACGCGCGCAATGTCATGTTTCGTAGTTTTTCTGAATGTCATTCTGTTTCCTCTCAAAGCGTGTTGACCGCCGTTTTTTCCACCGCCAGACCGCGGGTATAGATTTCCATATAGGCGCGGTATTCTTCCATCAATGCCGCATCGGGCAGTTCCGTGTGAACCTTTGCTCCGACAAAAACGCGGTCGGAAAGATAGGACGCCAGCGTCTCTCCATCATTTCTGCGCATAGCATACGATGCCAGCAGCGCCGCACCGAACGGACCGCCCTCTCCCGCTTCCTCGGAAACGGTAACGGGTCTTCCGAGTGCCGCCGCAAGCACAGGCTGTGCCGCACCGCGTGTACGGAAGAGTCCGCCGTGTGCCTTGACCGATACGATCTTCTCGCGGTCGGCATCATCCAACAGACCAAGTCCGTATGCCAACGGCGCGAAAATCGCAAACAGCTGGGAACGCATGAAGTTCGGAAGATTCAGACTGCTGTCGGGTGTGCGGACAAACAGCGGGCGTCCTTCTGCAATGTCAAGCAGATGCTCTCCCGACAGACAGTTGTACGCCAGCACACCGCCGCAGGCATAATCGCCTTCCCGTGCCGCACCGAGCAGTGCCGCATAGACATCCTGCACATTGCAGTCAGCGCCAAGTCGCTTCATCGCATCCGCAACAATACCGACCCAGCCGTCAAGCTCCGCAGTACCGTTGTTGCTCTGAATCTCAACGACAGGATTGCCGTCGGGCGTGATCGTCAGCTCCAACTTCCTGTCAAGATGTGCGGGCGCTTTATCCAGTACAAACAGACCGAAGGTCGAAGTACCCGCCGAGACCGTCGCCATACCGGGTGCCAGACTGCCCGTACAGACCATACCCGTACCGCCATCGCCCTCGGGAGGACAGAACGGGATCCCCGCACAAAGCGTTCCGCTTTCGTCAAGCAGAGATGCGCCCACCGCAGTCAGTACACCGCCCGAAGAACCGGCACGAAGCACACGCGGGAAAATGTCCTTCAGTCTCCACGGCATATCCGCTTCTTCTGCCAGTTCATCAAAGGAAGTCACCATATACGGCACATAATCGGGCTCGTCCCCGACAATTTCGGCGGGAAGCATACCAGCACCCTCACAGCAGCCGATCACAAGCTCACCCGTCAGAAGCAGATGGATGTATCCTGACAGCGTTGTGATCTTTTTGATTCTTGCCGCCTTTTCGGGTTCGGTCTTCATCAGCTGATAGAGATGGACGATCGACCATCTCTGCGGGATTGTATGCCCGAACCGCTCGGAAAGGAAATCCGCCTCAGGCTTTGTCATCGTATTGCGCCAGGTACGGAACGGCGTGACAAGCGCTCCGTTTTCATCGAGAGCCAGCAGTCCGTGCATCATGCCGGAAATGCCGATGTGCCCGATTTTTGCAAGCGAAACACCGTATTTGTCATAAACATCCTCTCGGAGCGCGGCATAGCATGCCCGCATGTTGGCAACCGCATCGGCAAGATCATACGTCCAGATGCCGCCTTCCCACTTGTTTTCCCATGTCACGGCACCGCCCGCGATGACCTCATGCTCCGCATTCAGAAGCACCGCCTTGACGCGCGTTGAGCCGAATTCCATACCCATGCAGGTATCGCCCGCAAGGATTGCCTGTTTGATCTGTTCTGTATTCATTCTGTTCCTCACCTTTATGTGTATCGTTATACATTCTGCATTGACCGTTCAATGACCATATCCTGCCAGTTCCGGTCAAGCGTGACAAATCTGGCTGACCATCCCGAGATGCGCACGGCAAGGCTCTGATGGTTTTCGGGATGCGCCTGTGCATCCAGCAGAATCGCATTGTCGACAACGTCAATCTGCAAAAAGAATCCGCCGAGCGACAGAAACGCACCGAGCAATCCTTCGATTGCAAGAACGCCTTTTTCGCCGGAAACCGACTTCGGGTCAAGTCGGATGTCAAGTGCCGTGCCGCAGGTCAGACGCGAATAGTCCGCCTTGCATGCGGAGCGGATAATCGCCGTCGCACCTGCAAAGTCGGTTGACGGTGTCGGGCTGATGTTGCCAGCCAAAATCGTACCGCGCGCAAATCCGTGCGGAGATGCAGGACGTCCCTCGCGCCATTCGATCTGCCGTCCGAACGTCGAAATGCCCGGCGGACGCAGAACGTCATTGCGGCATTCCACCTGTCGGCAGTCCTCGACAAAATCGTGAATGATCCGCGCGGCAATTTTATCGACTTCATCATTGTCGTTGCCGTAATAGGAATAGTGATTGCGCACATACTGACGGAGTGCTTCCTCACCATCCCAGTTGTTTTTGAGAATGTCCATAAAGTCTGCAAACGCCAGCTTCTTTTCTTCAAAGACCAGCTTCTCTATTGCATACATCGCATTGGCCGTGTCGGGAATGCCGCCGAAATGCGGAGAAAACGCGTTATAAACAGGACCGCCGTCATGGTAGGCACGTGCAGATTCGACACAGCCGTCCTCAAACAGGTCAATGACACCGGACGGACTGTCCCAGAAAAAGTGATCGGCATCCGCATGGAATGCATCGAGCACCGCATCCATTTTCTCACGGAACACGGCATACATCGATGCAAAATCGGCATATACCGCAGGCCGTTCTGCATCCAGACACAGAACTTCACGCAAAAACATCCCGTACAAATCCATCGGACGATAGATAAACCGTGTCCGTCCGGGAATCTGAATCTCCCAGCATCCATCGTTGGCAAACTTTCTTGCCTCGCGCAGATCATATCCGAATCCGACGAGCGAATCGATGATCAGATCCTCGTTGTACATCGCGACAACGCCACTGCCGTGACGGATGACCTCTGCCATCTTTGTTTTGATCCAGGCGGGAGAACCATGCCCGACACGCACGGCAATCGGGAAATCCGCAATCGGAAATTCCTCAACGATTTCCAGCATCAGCCGCGTGACATCCCCCGTGCGGTCAACGCCGTCTTCATCGACACCGCCCAGCACCAGATTCTGATAATGCTGTGCATCACCCGAGCCGCGTCCCGTCAGATGAATCCATTCACAGCCCTTGATAAAGAAGTGCGCCAGCAGCTCCCGCGCTTCGTCCTCGGTAATGATACCCGCGGCAAGATCGTTCTGATAGAGGTCCTCCAGCATCAGGTCCATCCGTCCGATGCCCGGCCAGTTGCCGCACAGACGGATAAAGGAAAACGTAAACCACACACTCTGTACACCTTCACGGAAGGTCTTTGCCGCAGAGAACGGCACATGGGATAACGTATCGTAAAGTGCTTTATAATGCGCATATTCTTTTTCGTTTTTCGCCTGCTCCATCCGTTCTGACAGCAGTGCCAGATAACGGCTGTGATAGGTCTTCATCGCATTCCATGCATTTAATTGGGATGCAAGAACCTCCCGCTGCAACTCGGTCAGCGCGGAATCCTCCATACGGGCAAGAATCCGATCACGGAAGGAATCCATACCCTCTCTGACCACGCGATCAAAATTACAGGTCAGATGGCTGATCGACTCGCAGACGGGATTGACACCGTCGACCGTTGCGGGAACCTTATGCCGGATTGCCATACCGAGCGTTGCCGCACCGGAGAGCAGTTCCAGCGGCATCCCGTCACCGTCGGTCACAATGCGAAGCGGCGCGTGTTCGGCAATTTCCGTGATCGCACGGTCATACAGCTTCCGCGGCGAAAGACCGTCCGTGTCGGAAAGTGCAGCCATCATCGTTTCCAGCGCTTCCCGTCCGTACTTGCCGTCAAGCGATTCTTTTGCAAAAATTCTTGTGTTCTCCGTGCATCGGATCGGTCGTCCGTCCTTCATCGGAGAAGCAAACCGAATGTTGTCCATCTTTATGTCTCCTCTATTTCATCCCCACGAATCACGCCGAGAATATGTGCTCTCCTCTGCGGCTTCTCGTCCGAATACCGTACCGCCGATACAAACCGTGCTTCTGCATCCGCAAGCCGTGATTCGTCCGAGGTGTACAGTACCGCGACCGTCTCGCCGACCCGAACCGCCTCACCGACCTTGCGGTACATACGAATCCCCGCCGCCATGTCAATGATATCGTCCTTGGTCTTTCGTCCCGCGCCGAGCTGCATTGCCGCAAGTCCGATCTGCTCGGCATCGGCAAAGGCAAGATAGCCGTCACACGGTGCTTTGACTTCATATGCATAAGGCGCTGATTTCCGCACCGTCGGATCACAAAGCCACGTCCGATCACCGCCCTGCGCTGTGATCCATTCGACAAACTTTTCATATGCCGCGCCCGATTTCCATGCATCGTATGCACGTCGGTATGCCTCATCGGGTGAAATGCCGTGGACATTTGCCGCCATGTGTGCCGCAAGCGTCAGCGACACCTCGCGCAGATCGTCAAGTCCCGCATCGTCTCCTTGCAAAAATGCAATCACTTCTTCCAGTTCCAAGGCATTGCCGATTGTCCTTCCGAGCGGCTGATCCATATCGGTCAGAACAGCGGTAATCCGCTTGCCCGCACGCATGCCGATATCGACCATCGCATGAGCCAAGGCTTCTGCATCTTCTTGGGTTTTCATAAACGCGCCGGAACCTACCGTCACATCCAGCACGATCGATGAAGTCCCCGCCGCGAGCTTTTTTGACATAATGCTCGATGCGATCAGCGGCAGTGAATCGACCGTCGCCGTCACGTCACGCAGAGCATACAGCAGCTTATCGGCAGGTGCAATGTCGCCCGTCGCACCGATGACCGATACACCGATGGCTTCCACCTGTGCACGAAATTCTTTTTCCGAAAGCGACACGCGGTAACCGGGAATCGCCTCCAATTTGTCAATCGTGCCGCCTGTGTGTCCGAGTCCTCGTCCCGACATTTTTGCGGTTTTACAGCCGAGCACAGCGGCAAGCGGCGCAACGATGAAGGTGGTCTTGTCACCGACGCCGCCCGTGGAATGTTTGTCGGCAGACAGATGCCTGAACTGTGACAGATCGACGATATCACCCGATCGGAGCATCACATCCGTCAGAATCGATGTCTCTTCAGCCGTCATGCCGCGCAGATAAACCGCCATCAGCCATGCGGATATCTGATAATCGGGAATCTGCCCCGCGCAATATCCGTCGATCAGAAAGCGGATTTCCTCTTCCGCCAGAATTCCGCCGTCCCGTTTTTTTGCAATCACATCGTATACCGTCAGCACTCGATCGACCTCCCATCTCTTTTATATCATTATACACAATTCCGTGCCGCATTGCAAGATATCCCGTGCATTTTCTCACACTTCACACCGAAAAAATAGCAATTCCAAACCATATCGCTTCACATCCCGATGCATAAACGATGCCGCCCCCGACCATACTGTCCTTAATCAAAGAAAAAGGAGAGTCTCGCATATGAATCAGGAAAACAAAATCGCAGAAACCGAACGAACCCCGAACTTCGCCGCCGCCAAAGAATACAAAAGCGGAGACGTCAAGTCCCCGGATGTCCTTCTGTATTCCGACCTTTACAAGAACGCAATGATGGGTGCCGATTCCGCCGCCAAAATGGTCGGAAAAGCGGGCGATGCCGAAAAGAACGACAGCGTCATTGCAGGCGCCGAGCTGCGTCAGGTCATTACGGATATGATGGAGGGCTACGCAGGCTATGCAAAGAAAGCGGCGGCGGCACTGCACGAGCTTCATGTTCCGGCAGAACAGCTGACGGCGCTGGAAAAGCTTCCTGCGGAGATCGGCATCACCATGCAGACCATGTTTGATAAATCCGTTTCCAAATGTGCCGAAATCATGGTCAACGGTACGACAATGGGCATCATTGACATGAAGAAGGCGCAGCGTGTCTGCTCCGAGAACGGCTGTACCCCCGAAGCCTACCGTCTGGCGGGCGATCTCATCGGCTTCTGTGAGCAGTATGTTGAGCGACTGAAGGAATTTTTATAAGACAAAATTTGCGGGCGGTCCTGTGTCGGATATCATGCAGGACCACCCGCTTTTTTGTATCCGACCGGATTTCACCCGGTTTTTTTGTGCTTTGTCTCATTCATTTACAAAATACCCCTTGACCGCATGATGGAAATGGTGTATAATAGATGCATAATAATATAAGATAAAACCTCATTTTCATGGAGGATCCTATGAATCATAAATTAAAAGCCTTCATTTTCATCTTACTTCTGTTTATCCCGACCTATCTTGCGGTCGCTTCCTACATAGGCTCCCAGGATGCCAGCATCGAGGACAGCCGCGCGGTTGTCAGAATGTCCATTCTCGACCCCGACGGCGGTACCTATGTCTTCACACCGAACAGTGAAGGCGAGGATGCAGAGCAGCAGAACAAAGAGGCTGCCGCAGAAATTGCCTTTCTGACCTCGCTCAACAAAAATGCCGTCGAACAGGAAGCCATGCCGGATGCCATTGCGGATTCCAGAACCTTTACTGTCACATATGAAGGATTCAACCGCTCCAGCGTCTATGAATACTATTTCACGGATGATCCCGGTGCTGCGTTCTTCCGCGATCCCGACGGTGTCATTTACAAGATCACCTCCGAGGATGCGTCCGCATTCCTCTGCAAGGACTACGCTGCCTGCCTGTACAACGGCTCTGTTTACCCGGTTCTGACCATCGGGGGTGCAACGGTTATGCCGCAGGAGCTGAACTGGCGCTACCAGCTGTTCAACGGAACCTACCGTCCGCTGGATACCGAGACGACCGATGAGATGCACAACTACCGCATGAATGCGCGTCTGTCCCTCTCGTTCAATCTCGAACCGGACGTCATCGACATCACCGTTTATGACGGCGACGAGATCATTTACAAGGACAACTACGCAAACCTGAACCAGATTTCCATCACCGAGCAGAAGCAGCTCCGTTTCCACATCGAATCCAAGTGGTACGAGGTCGACGGCAAGGAAGGTCAGGGCGAGGCGGTCTATGACTTTATGGCAACCGTCAACGCGCCCGCATCGTTCTATCTGAACACCACGACGATCACCAACGGCGAATTCTGTATCATCACCGTCAAGGATAAGCCCGAGGACGCGGACATCCTCTTCACAGCGGAACCGGATCTGGGCGGATTCGAGCCGAAGTTTGTGGAAGACGGCGATTACTACCGCGCGCTCGTTCCTGTCAATTATTCCAATCCCGCAGGAATTTATACGTTTACCCTGTCCTGTGACGGTGTCACGCAGGAGCTGGTGCTCAATGTTGCGGAATACGCTTATAAGGAAGCCAGCATGACTGTCAGCCAGTCGGTCATCGACGCAACCCGTACCGAAGCAACGCTTGCTTCCTACGATGAAATCATGACCCCTGTCGCAAAATCTCTGAACATCGCAACCGATCATCTCTTTGAAGGTACCTTCCTTACAGGCGCACCCGATGTCGCACAGATCCGTGCCGGCTACGGACGCATCCGTGTCATCAACGGCGGCGCAAGCTATCAGAACCCCGGCGTTGTCTACATGGTCTCCGAAGGACATGAGGTTTCCGCGGTCAACAACGGTGTCGTCATCTACGTCGGCGAAACCGATCTTTCCGGTGTCACGGTCGTTGTGGAACACGGTCTGGGACTCAAGAGCTGGTATAAGAATCTGACCGAGGCGGTTGTCGAGGTTGGCGATACGGTAAACAAGGGCGATCTGCTTGCCTACTCCGGCGCAACCGGCTTCTGTGATATGGCATCGGTACAGATCGATCTGACCGTTTTCGATGTTCCGGTCTGCCCGTACACCTATCAGGAAACCCCGGTTCTCTTCAACAATCCGTAATCCAAAATCCATACAGGCAGGAGTTCCGCACGGGACTCCTGCTTTTGTTTCTGATTAAAAAAATGTTCACACAATATCCGTCAATTACCACTTGCATTTGCCTGCATTATTTGTTATAATATATAGGTATAAGATGAATATAATCGCCGCACCGATTGTGTGCCGGATTTTTACAGAAAGGAGGTCTGCGTATCATGGCAAAGAAGAAAAAGAAAGAAAAGCCGATCGCATCGGAGCCGGATACCGTATCCGCCGAACAGCCGGAAACGGAAACCGCGGCAGGATGTGCTGACGGAGAGAGCGCCCCGCAAAATCCCACCTCCGCAGAACAGGCATCCGAACCGCAGACCGAACAGACAAATACCAATGAAGAAGAGGAGATCGTTGTCTCCTCTGTGATCCATACAACCACCGTTCTCGAGGATTCCCCGTCTTCTGCACCGGAGTCCGTCGCAGAAGAAGAACCCGATCTTTCCGAGGAAGAAAAAGAAAAGCTCCGCCGTGACAATGCCGATTTCTCCATGATCGACGAATCGCATGACAATCCTTATCGCAACGTCTTTGTGCAGTCTTTGGAGTATGTCACCGCAGACGACCTCGGTGCACCGCCGAAGAAAAAGAAAAAAGACCCCGTGGATGTCATCATCGAGCTGTTCCGCAAGGCCATTTTCTGGGCGGCAGTCGTCGCGTTCTTTGTCTCCGGCTACCAGATTGTCGCAAAGCTGTATTCCTATCACCAGGCAGACGAAATCTACGGCGGATTTGAAAACATTTTCGAACAAACCGATCGCCGTGAGGATCTTGTGGCGTACGCCATCCGTTCCTCTGCCATGAGTACGCTCACCCCGGTCAACGGAACAAAAGAAGAATCCGACACCAATGCAAACGCAGGATATGACACCCAGTTCAACGAAAAGCTGATGATCGTACAGGGTCAGCTGCAGCTTCTGCGCAACGAAAACAAGGAAGTCGTCGGCTGGATTGAAATGCCGGGCGACACGAAGATCAATTACCCTGTTGTACAGGGCGAGGACAACGATTACTATCTGCATTACGCGTACAACGGCGCGTATAACCCTGCAGGCTCCATTTACCTTGACTACCGCAACAGCGTTTCGGTATCCACCAACCGACATACCGTCATTTACGGACACAATATGGAAAGCGGTTCGCCGATGTTTGCGAATCTGCTCCACTTCCAGGATGAAAGCTACTGGAAAAACAACCGTTACATCCATATCTACACCGATGAAGCGATGTACACCTATGAGGTCTTCGCCGCATACGAAACCTCGCCGCAGCTGGCAGGCGTGGAAAACCATTCCTGGCGTATGAACTTCAACAAGGACGAGAAGTTGTTTTTACAGTGGGTCGATTCGGTCAGAGCACGTTCCGACATTTCGCCGAAGGTCACCATCGAAGGAAACAGCCGTATTCTGACGCTTTCCACCTGTATGAATGTCAACGAAAACCGATATGTTGTCCATGCGGTTCTCGCAGAGGTTTCAAAATAATGAAGAACATCGCTTGGAAATGCCCCAACTGCGCAAGTCCCCTTGTCCCCATGCTGGAGCAGAAGCCGTATGTCCTGCGGTGTGAGCACGGACACAGCTTCGATGTCGCAAAGCAGGGCTATGTCAATCTGCTCCTGCCGCAGAAGCGCGGTGCCGCCCTGCCCGGTGACAGCGCAGAAATGGTACGCGCAAGAACCGCATTTCTCGACGGCGGCTACTACCGTGCCTTTTCAGACGGCGTCAATGCGCTCGTATGTGATACCGTCTCCGCACAAAACATCAGCCGACCTGTCATCCTGGATGCCGGATGCGGCGAGGGCTATTATACCGCGCGGCTGCATGAAGCACTTTCGGTCGGCGGCTGTACGCCCGTTTGTGCCGGATTTGACCTGTCGCGTGATGCCGTATCCCACGGTGCCAAACGCGCAAAAGCCGCAGGACAAGCCGATACGCTGTCGTTTGCCGTGGCATCTCTGTTTGAAATGCCCGTTTGTGACAGCACCGCCGATATGATCATCAATCTGTTCGCGCCCGTTGCCGATGCGGAATTTGCCCGCGTCCTCAAGCCCGGAGGATATCTTCTGATGGCAGTTCCCGCAGAGGAGCATCTGTGGGGCATGAAGCAGGTGCTTTACGAAACCCCGTACAAAAACGAAGTCCGCCGCGATACACTGGAGCACTTCACGCTTACCGAGGTCCGCCGCGTGACCGACACCATCACCGTAACCGATCCCGATCATATCCGCGCCCTGTTTGCCATGACACCGTATTACTGGAAGACCGCTCCCGCCGACCGCGACCGTCTGTATGCACAGGACAAGCTGGAAACCGAAATTGCCTTCGATCTTTTGTTATACAAAAAGGAAGCGATCCTATGAAATTATCCGTCATCATTCCCGCTTATAATGAAGAACTGATCGTCCGTGATACCGTTCGGACACTGTGGGAAGCGCTGAACGGCATGCAGAACCGCGGCACTTTTGATGATTATGAACTGATTTTCGTCAGCGACGGTTCTCATGACGCAACACCCGATCTGCTCCACCAGGCAGAGGAGCAATACCCCAACGTGCGCGCCTGCATCTACAATCCCAACCGCGGAAAGGGTTATGCCGTCCGCATGGGTATGCTCGCCTCCGACGGCGATATCGTGCTCTATACCGACTGCGATCTGGCTTACGGTACCGATGTCATCGAAGCGGCAGTCCGTCAGATGACCGATACGGGCGCTGACGTGCTGATCGGTTCCCGCGCCATTCACCCCGAGGGGTATGCGGGATACACGCCTCTGCGGAAATTCGCATCGATTCTGTATCTGCGCATCCTCTGTCTTGCCGCAGGCTTCCGCCACAGCGATTCGCAGGCAGGCTTCAAGGCACTGAGAGGAGACATCGGACGCAAAATCTTCGCACAGTGCGAGATCGACCGCTTTGCGTTTGATCTGGAAATGCTGATGCGCGCGCAGAAGGCAGGCTGTACCATGACGGAGCTGCCGATCAAAATCGTCAATCACCGCGAAAGCTCCATTCACCTCGTCCGCGACAGTATCCGTATGCTGCGGGATATTATGAAAATCAAAAAATCAATGAAATAACTATTCTGATAATCAAAGCCATCTAACAATTATATTATTATTTAATTCAGGAGAAATATAGAAATGAATGGTGTTTTTGATAGATACGATAACTGGAACGATATCACAGATTGTACCGCCGTTCCACTAGCAAGTTTGCAAACGTTATGGGAACAAGATAAAGTATACACACAAAATCACTTTTCTAGAGATTATGTTATTATTTATTGTTTGTTTCAGCAGATAAAAGTTGATTCATATAGATATATAATGACCGCTTTCTCCCCAAAAGCATGGCTTACTGCCTATAATACTGAATTAGCATCCTCTGATGAACTTCAAACATATAAATTTGAGTTAGAAGATAATACCACTAATATTGATATAGCAAACCGTTTACAAATTTTGACACCTGTATTCATAAAATGCAAACTTGATGCCATACGTAGTACTGGCGTTGTTGCATTTTGTGATGCCGAAATATTGCTCGATTATAAAACACCTTCTGAAGATTTAATATTATTACCACAGATTGAAAAAAAATTAGCAAATTCAAAGAACATAAACGATTTTGTAAAACTCATTTCCTCATTTACTAATTGGGATAAAGATGAGTGTATGGCGTTTTATTACAACACCAATATATTGAAACAAAGCGCAGCAATTGGTGCATCCAATATTCAAACAACCATAAAACATAAATCAGATGAATTAAACACATTAACACAAGGTCAATCCCGACAAACAGCATCATCCTCAACGCCAAAAACATTTAAGGAAGTTTTTGAGGTTATAATCGGCTTAATAATTATTATTTTTATATTAAAAACATGCATTGGAGGAACTGATAAGGAACTTTCATCTACAAATGATTCAAATTTGTATAATGATACTCTGTCCCAAACAGAATTTTCAGAAGTTATATCAGACTGGGAAAATGTTTCTCTATTAAATAGTAAGAATACCATACTATCTGCAACGCTTCCGGATGAACTTATTGGAAAATTAGACTCTCAAGAAAACCCCATTACTGCTGAATATGATGTGTTCACTGAATATTCGACTGATACATGGGGGTTTACATTATATGCACGGATGCGTGACATCGGAGAGCCTATTGAAAATGAGTGGTTACACCAAAAGATTGATAGTAGTTATAACGGGACTGCCGCGGATTTTATATTTAATTTAACCGTAGAGGAATATTATGATTCATATATTCTACCATCCTATAAAGAAATGGGATGCTCTCCTAGACAAAAAATATCAACGCAAGAAATCAATGGTACCTCATGGTATATTGCCAAATACACTAAACCGCTAACATTCAAAAGCGATCTCGAATTAAGCATGACCATTTATTTTCATATGGATGAATATGCGTATACAACAGTTATTACATCCAGTACCTATTGGGTTCCTCAAATAACTTCAAACGAGAAACGAACTGTAAAAGATTGGGTACGCGATATTCCCAATTCTTTTACAGTTCAACATAATAGTGAAACGACAAATATCCCAGTTAACTCAACCGAAACAATTGAAACAACTCCATATCAAAACACCCAACTTATAGTTTCAACCAATAACATTATAGTTGATGGTATTGCAACAATACAAGCGTCAACATCCCCAATAAATGCGGGATCAATAGGTTGTGAATGGAATGATGATGATATAATGGTCTTTTTAGAGGAAAATTCCGAATATATAGATATAGGCATCATTGGTATAAAAGAAGGTACAACAACATTAAAAGTATATATCGAAGAAGATCCCAGCATATACCAAATTGTTACAGTATCAGTTGCTGAAATTCCCGCAGGTTAAGTTTCATTATTGGTGTCAACATTTAGGCAGTCCTTTTTGAAAATCTTCAATAAATAACGAGCTTCTGATTTTCAAGTCCACATTATTTATATAACAAAACATAACTCCTTGAACGACGAATACCGTGTTGTTCAAGGAGTTGTTCTATTATTAGGAGTTCAAGACATGCCGTTGATCGTCATGCGCCGCCTCAGCCATCCGCCGTGCAGATAATAGAGGAAAAACGCAAGCGACGTGACCGTCCACGTAATCGGATAGGACAGAATCAGCGTGCGGATATTGGGAGACAGCGGAACCACGGCAAAGATCCAGATGATACGAAGAATACAGACCCCACAGAGCGTCATCAGCATCGGACGAACCGCATCGCCGCATCCGCGCACCGCACCGCTGAAAATTTCAATCGCATTATAGGTAATGAACAGCGGCGGAACTGTTTTGATAATGACCTCACCGACCGCAAGCACGCCCGGGTCATCGTTGAACAGACGTATTATCGCGCCGCCGCACAACACAGAAAACAGACTGATACATACCGTCGCGATGACCGACAGTCCAAAGCAGACCTTGACACCGCGTTTGATGCGGTCAAATTTCCGTGCGCCGAAGTTCTGACCGACAAACGTTGTGATCGCCACACCGAATGCGGAAATCGTCATCCAGAAGATCGAGTCGATTTTGCTGTAAACCGTCCATGCGGCAATCGTATCGGTACCGAAATCGTTGACCGTTGCCTGCAGAATGACATTGCAGATATTGTACATCGTAGACTGCAGTCCTGCAGGAAGTCCGATCTGCACGATCTTGAGCAGTGTCAGACGGTCAAGTCGGATCTGCGGCAGTCGGAGTCTGCAGTGTTCCTCCGGCATATGGGACAGGAAATACAGGACACAGACACAGCTGAGCAGCTGAGAAAGCGTCGTCGCCCATCCGGCACCGGCAACACCCATCTGAAATACCACGACAAACAGAATATCCAAAACAATGTTGCACAGACAGCAGAGAATCAGCACGATCAGCGGTCGTCTTGAGTCGCCGAGTGCCCGCAGAATTCCCGCGCCGACATTGTACAAAAGCCCCGGAATGATGCCGACAAAATAGATGCGCATATAGGTCACGGCATAGCCGATAATATCGGACGGCGTTCCCATCGCAGACAGGACAGTAGGCGCACAGATCAGACCGATTGCCATAAATACCGCACCGCCCGCAATGCCGAGCGCAATACCCGTATGTAACGCACGTTGGAGCGCTTCGTGCTCCTTGGCACCGTAATACTGCGCAATGATGACCGTCGCACCCGATGCAAGTCCCGTAAAGAACCCGACCAGCAGGTTGATAAAGGTACCTGTCGTGCCGCCGACCGCCGCCAGCGCTTCCTTGCCGACAAAATTACCGACAATCACGGCATCGGCGGTATTGTATAATTGCTGAAAAAGACTGCCGAAGAGGATCGGCAGGAAGAAGCGTACAAGCAGCTTCCAGATCACCCCTTCGGTCATATCGAGTTTTCGATTCATAGAAAATTACAGCGTGCCGAACAGTCTGTCACCTGCGTCACCGAGACCCGGAACAATGTAACCCTTTTCGTTGAGTTTTTCGTCGACACCGCCGGTGTAGATCTGAACGTCGGGATGCGTCTTTGCAAGACGTTCCACACCTTCGGGTGCTGCAAGAATCGAGACAAACTTGATGTTGTTGCAGCCGCGTGCCTTGATGAAATCAACTGCCGCACATGCAGAACCGCCGGTTGCCAGCATCGGATCAAGCAGAATAACCTGTCTGTGCGCGATGTCCTCGGGCAGCTTGCAGAAGTATTCCTTGGGTTCCAGCGTTTCGTGGTCGCGGTACAGACCGATGTGACCGATCTTTGCGGACGGAACGAGAGACAGAACGCCGTCCAGCATACCAAGACCTGCGCGCAGAATCGGGACGAGTGCCAGCTTCTTGCCGGCAATCATCTTGACGGTCGCGCGGGTGATGGGCGTATCGATTTCCACATCTTCCATCGGCAGATCGCGCATGACTTCATAGCCCATCAGCATACCGATTTCGCCGACCAGCTCGCGGAACTGCTTGGAGCCGGTGTTGATGTCGCGGAGAATCGAGAGCTTGTGGGTAATCAGAGGATGGTCAAAAACGGTAACATTGGTGTATTTTTCCATGGTGATTTCCTTTCTCACAAAATGTGGTGCGCAAATCGCGCGGATTTATTTCATTTCTCATACTATTATAGCATTATTTGTCCGAAATTGCAATAGAGAAAAGGAAGAAAATTTTTGGCAAATACAGATCACCCGCACGCACGCCATACCCTGTCAAAAAGCCGTATGGATCATGAATGACACAGCATACCGTTGTCCATGCAGATTTTCACATCTGCCTGATCGGCAATGGTCATATCATGCGTTACCATCAGCAAGGTTTGATGAAATTCCTGTTTCATCTGCATTAAAAGGGCAATCAATTCCTGCGCCGATGTTTTATCCAGATTCCCTGTCGGTTCATCTGCCAATACAATGGCGGGTTTGTTTACCAATGCCCTTGCAACTGCTGTCCGCTGCTGTTCTCCGCCGGACATCTCATGCGGAAGATGATGCAGACGATGTTCAATTCCAAGAATCTGGCAGATTTTCATAATGTACGCCATATCCGGCTTTTTCCCATCCATCAAAGCAGGTGTACAGATATTTTCCATAGCAGTAAAGGTCGGAAGCAAGCCGAAATCCTGATATACCATACCGATCTTTTGTCTGCGCAATGCAGATCGCCTTACATCGGATATCTGACAGATATTGGTTTCATCATAATATACATCTCCCGAAGTAGGATAATCAAGCGCGGCAAGAATCCGCAGCAGCGTCGATTTTCCGCATCCGGACGGACCGACAATGACCGAAAAGCAGTTTTCCCGAATATCCAGATTGATATTCTGAAGCGCCATAATCTCTTTTTCGCCTTGTATATACCGTTTATTGACATCTTTTACCAGTATTTTCATAGTTCCTCCGATTCGTCTGCAAAATCAAAATTTCGTCTTTTTCATATAGATCACATCCGATATAACCGTAACCAAAACAAAACCGACAGAAAGCACGAGGATTTCCCGCCATGCAAACGCAAAATTGAGATATTGATACATCTGTGTTTGCCGAATCGCTTCATACACATTCCCGATATAACATAAATAAAGCAGTACAAACAAACCGATTCCCATTGTCAGCATCAGAATGTCTTCCGCAAACAACATTCTGCACAGCTGCGGCTTTCCATACCCGATCCGATGCAGCAATGTAAATTCATATCGTCTGTTCAGCAGCGAATGATAATGATAAATCACAACAGAAAGCACCGAAATGATCATAATCAGTACATTCATTGCAGATGCAATATCATATATCACATGTCCGTTTTGCAGTGTAATCGCGGCATTCTCTCTTTGATTGGTTATCACTGCATGCGGATCATAGACAACAACCGACAATTTTTCTGTCAAATCACGGTATGCATCCGCTCCGATCGATGCATCCAACCGAATATGCAGTTCCGCTGGCGGCAGTGTTTGTCCCATAAGCTCCTGCAAAAATAAAGGATCAATCAAAACAGCCGATTCCCTATGCTCCATCGGGACATTGCGCAGAACAGAGCCAATTGTCCATGCGGTATTCCGATCATGAATATAAACAGTCTCTCCTTCATGATATCTGTTCGCATTGTCAATCATGATGACCGTTTTGGGTTTCTGCATCAACTGCCGCAGCTCTTGATTCGGCGCATATGGTGCAAACTGAGTTTCAAGATAATCGCTCCATGCCATCAATTCTGCCTGATATACAGCAGTATCGGTTCGGATATCATAGGTCTGATTGGTTTTATTGACAATATGAACGGACGAAACGCCATCCAGCCCTTCGATCGTCTGCGCCATTCTGATTGCCGCTTCGGTTCCGTAATTCACATTGTCTCTTGAGATGATAATATCTGCATCACCGTACATGCCGCGTGCATCCGTGACAAGATTGATTGCCGCTGTTCCGTATATGGCAGAAATCAAAAGCGGAAACCACAATAAGCATATAAAAACAATCGGACTCCATTTCTGCCTTAGAAAACGATGCACAAGATAAGGTATCAGAATCCGTTTTGACTCCATGAAAATACGCAAACTTGTCTTCACGGTCGGATAACGGACATAACCGCCGCGCACAAAATAGATGTATATCACAAGCAAAAGAACGGTCAAAAACTCCCCGGCATAGATTGCCGTGATCTGCATGCATTTCTCCCATGAAAAGGAAAAATAGTAAGAGTAAATGGAACTGCTGCTTCCCGTTCTGATATGATACGGTGCAATCCAACGAAACAGCAAGGCTGCCGTAATGAAAGAACCGATCCATGCAGGAAATGCAATCCAGACGGTATCCATCAACGGAAGCAGAACGCGTTTTCCGATTGGCAATCCGAGCATGTCCGCAATGCGATAATCAGAAATTTCAAAATCGAATTTCATTTTCAAGGAACAGATGATACACAAACAGGCAAAGATCCCGTTGAAAACAGCAATGGCAAGATCACCTGAATAGATATTGTTATCCTCTTCCATCTGCCATCCCGACAAAACCTGTGTGCGTAACTGTTGCACCGACGAGGATGTCAAAGCCGTTCTCCAATTTTCCTTATCAAGGATCTGATAAAACATTCTCACAGCATCACTGCCGCAAGCATCGCGGATTCGTTCCATCAGATCTCTGTCTGCAACAATCACGGACAATCCCGTGAATTTCTGCAGCTCTTTGTTGATAACGCCTTGGATTTTCAATCGGACAGGTGAACCGTCTTCATTTTTGATATAACGCAGTGTCAGCACATCGTTTTCAATATCATTCTGAAAATAATAATAGATATAATGACTGACATAAGCCTCATTTCCGCCGAGTGCGTTCATTGGATATCCGTTTTCCGTCAGAATTTCGTCCACTGCCGATTGTTCGGAAACATACGCAATATACAAGGAAGAATGAACCGGATTTTCATCCGTTTCCTTGATGTTATCCCGATAGAGAAGCATCAAATCGCTGCATCTCTGCTTTGCCTGCAATTCCATCAGCTGATTCTTTTGATACATATTTTCAATAAGTTCCGCATCCTCCGATGTATTTACGGTAATAGCAGCATCAAAACCGGGAAAGGAATAGGATTGTCCGTTAATTCGCTCCAGAGTAAGATAAAAGAATGAAATACAAATTAACAGACCCGCGAGGAAAAAGGAAAAGAAGAGCATAATGTAATTTGATTTTCTGTATTTCAAATTATTTCTTATATATAGTCGAATATATCCCATAATTTTCCTCCTGTTTTGTTTATTTGATTCAATTATAACATACTCTTTTCCAAATGTCAATAAATACAAAAAACCTCACACTTACGTGTGAGGTCAAATATGAAATGCTCATTGAAAACCGAACAAAGGAAAGTAAGGACGAAATGAAACTCAAGTTATAGAAGAACTTGAAATCTGGTAGTTCAAGCCCTCGACCGATTAGTATCACTCAGCTGCATACATTACTGCACTTCCACCTGTGACCTATCAACCTCGTAGTCTTCAAGGGGTCTTACTAGCTTGTGCTATGGGA
>JAFYTT010000299.1 GCA_017558715.1 Clostridia bacterium
CTACTACCTCGCAAAGCTCCTCGAAGAGAGCGTCCCGGAGGTTGACGGCACAGAGGAAGATGCAGAGCGCGTAGCAAACGAGCTCCTGGCGCTCAAGGCAGAGCTGGGACTTTAAGGAAGGAGGCGCTGATGATTTACACCCTCGAAAAGCGCCACTCCTTCGCCGGCGGTCAGATGTTCACCCATTACGAGGTAATCGAATACAAAGGGCGCATCGGCGCCGCCGGCATTCTGACCAACGGCAAGACGGTCAAGCAAGGAACCCTGGCGCAATGCGAAAAATACTGCCGCACCAAAGGCATCACACCAGAAAGAATATAAGGAGGAGCAAACATGAACTTCACAGACAAACACGGCACACCCATCCAGGCAGGTATGACCATCAGACACGACAACGGCGACACCGAAAAGGTGTACGCCACCACGACGGCGTCCGGAGACGAAAGCCTCGGCGTCATGGCGACGAATCCCGCATACCTGAAGAACCACCCAGACTGCGAGATCGAATACTACGACCTCTCCAACTTCAACCTGAAGGAGTGGGAGATCGTCCAGGAGGTGCAGCCATGAAGCAGATGATCCTGACCGTACCCCTCAAAGAGGGCGAGAAGATCCCCGCGACCATTCTCGTAGCAGCAAGCCGAATCGCCGGCGCCGTAGCCGATACCGTGAGCCACGTCGAGATCCACGACGAAGACGGCCGCACGTACACACTCACCAGACCGAAGGAGGCAACAGTATGAGCCAAAGAGAACGTATGCTGCGGGAGGTCAAATACATAACCTCCTGCGAGGAATTCACACCGGAAGACATTGTCGATCACCTTCTGTATCGCGGGGCGCTTATGCCGCCCTGCCCGATCGGAACCAAGATATACATCCTGGTAACCAAGCGACCCAAAATCACCTACCCGGAATTCACGTTCATAAAGGAATCGCACCTCACCTACTACAACCTGGAGCGCGTCCTGGCGGAATTCGGAAAGACCGTATTCCTCGACTACGAGGCAGCGAAAGAAGCAAAGGAGAAGATGAAATGAACCTCAAGCAAGCGATAACCGTGCTCGACAGCACGATCCCACCGTCGAACAACAAGATGGTGGACTTGGAGCACCTCCCGATCGCCCAGGCGTGGGAGACCATCAAAGCCGCCCTGAAATTAGGGCAAATTCAGACCGAAGGCAGACTGACCGCGTACAACGACGGACTGCCATACTTCCCGGAGTGCTTCAAAGAGCCATGCTCCGGAATGGGATGCAAGAAGAAGGACTGCGAATTCATGACAGACGTCTGCAGGAAGCTCGCCGTCTTCGAGGACGAAGAGGAAAAGAGGGACCGCATCAAGCGCGAACAATGCTGTATGTGCCCCGGTGCAATATGCCCAGGCATACCGGGAACGCCGCACCCAGAAGCGTCCCCTTGTAGATTTTTTGAGGAGGAAAAGAAATGAACATCGAACTCACACCCCGCGAGCAGGAAATGCTCGCAGCATTCGCAGAGAAGCAGCACGACGGAGCAAAGGACAACATCGGCACCATGACGCCCATCCACGTTGTGGAACGCATCCGCAAGGAATACGTAGAAAGCGAAGAAGGCGACGCATGGCTGTGGACCGACGACTACGAATGGAAGACCTTCGACAGCTTCGACGAAATGCTGAACCACGCGAGAAAAGCCACCCAAAAGGAATACCCCCCATACGAAGAGGTCGAATACGAGGAAGTGGACGACGTCTGGATCGAGAGCGAGAAAACCTACTGCAAAGCATACGGCATCAAAGCCTACCCTTGCAAAATGGTCCAGTGCACAGAACCGGTCGCCTTCTTCTTCATCAGAGACGAAGCGGTAAAATACAAGGAGGGATACCAGGCGCACAACTGCGCCGACTGCAGAATTTATACATACGGCCTCGGATATAGCAACAACGGAGACCTGCCGGTATTCCGCGCCCTGCTCATGAGAATGGGCGAAACCATCAACGCCGAAAAGGAGGGCAAATGATGAAAAACAACGACATTCTTCCCGGAGGAAGACTCACAACGGACGACCCGACCAATAACACTCAAACAATGCTCAATTACGCCTACGCAAAAGACGGTCGCGTACTTCTGCGCTACGGCGACGGAGAAGAAGACATCGACCTCTGCGAATACATTTCGAGAGAGGCTGCCGGCAAGCATTGCCGACCGACCCCGGAGGAGATCATGGAGGGCGCCTGCTTGGAATGCGACTGTCCGCTCGCCATCCTCTACGTTGTCGCCACGCAAGCTGCAGAGCTCCGTGCAAGGTTGAAAGAATACGAGGACACCACCGAACGCCACACACCGCAACGCCCGGAATTCTGGGGCGACGGATACGACGAAAACGGCGAGCTCATATACGACCAGGCGAAATGCCCGAACTGCGGCAACGACGACTTCGAGGAGGGCATAAACAACTGGGGATGCAAATTCTGCCCGGACTGCGGTCAGGCATTGGACTGGGGTGAAGCTGGTGAATCTTAAAGAAGCAACCGAGGTAGCCAAGCAGCGCCTGCCGGTCATCCATAACGGAATCGAATACCTTCGCATCAAGCAGGCGGGGTACGATTACGACGACCAGGGCAACCCGACGCCCTTCGTGCAGCTGCTCGACAAATGCAAGCACAGCGTATCATACGCCGATCCGGCGAGAGTAACACTAAAGGAGGAACCGCCATGTACAGAATCGTGAGATACTACAACGGCACCAAAGGCTACGGCCGCAAATTTGAAACAGAAAAGGAAGCGAGAGACCACATCGCCACGGATCCGAAGATCCAGCAGGACATCGAGGACGGCTTCAGCTTCGACGTGGAGGAATGCGACTGATGGGAAAAACATACAAAGTCAAAGTGCAGCGCCCCATCTTCCCCGAAGGAGCACCGGCGCTCATTTACAGCAAATGCGGAACCATACCGCCCACCCACCTACCGCTCGAAGGTCCCCTCAAGGACGCCCTGGGCGACCGCGACAAGGCATACTTCAGATGCCGCGTCGAAGGGACGCTCCTGGTGCTCCTGAAGGAGCTGCGCCACCAGAACTGGTAGAAATCCCAAAAAGCGAGATGTTCCACGTGAAACACTCGACTACCGAGAAACCCATTGAAAACAGAGCCGGAAAGTGATATAATAAACCAACGGCTGAAAAGGAGGAGATCGCAATGGCATACGGAAGACCCATGAAGAACAAGACCAGGCGCGTACCGGTCACGGTACACATCCCCGTCGGTATGCTTGACCTCATCGACGACTACGTCGAGAAGCACAGCGAGGAAACCGAAACCGCATACAGCCGGTCAGACTTCTACAACGAAGCAGCGGTGGCTTTGCTTCAGAGCAAAGGCGTGGACGTCGACGAAGACGGAAGCGTAACAAAAGCGTAACAGAAAAATCGCAAGCCGAAACCACCAGAGACAATAGAGATAATAGAGGCACGAAATGCACCAGAAAACACGACACAAAACCTCGTGCCAACCCGCTACGAAAGAATGGGAATAAGAACCAAAAAGCCGTAACCCCTTGAAAATAAAGGGATTACGGCTTTATTTTTTTACCCAGCGTACCAAAAGCGTAACACTTTACTGCAGATCCTCGATTTTTCTCTCGAACTCCGAGACCACACCAGCGTAATTCTCACCCTCGGAAGTTTCCAGCCGGGAGGAGACCTCCTCCTGCTTATCCGGATACAAATGCGAATACGTCTGCAGCGTCGTCTGGATGTTTTCGTGCCCCAGGCGTTCAGACACCAGGAGCGGAGAGAAACCCATCTCGATCAGAAGCGAAGCGTGGGAGTGCCGGAGGTCGTGAACGCGGATCCGTTTCACGCCTGCAGCTTTGCTACCACTCGCCATTTCATTCGTGAGGACGTGCTTCGTGAAATAGAAGAGACGATCGCGCGGCTCATAGTCCACCAGCTGATCGGCGTAGTCGCGGATCAGAGCCAGGACGAAACGAGGAACCGAGACGACACGGTTCGAGCGCGGCGTCTTCGGAGGCTGGATAACCGTCTCCCCTTTGACCTGCGCTGCCGTTTTATTGATGGAGATGCGCGACCGCTCGAAGTCCACGTCCAGGAGCGTCAGAGCCAGAAGCTCCCCGGACCGCATACCAGTCCAGAACAGCAACTCGAAAGCCAGCCTCGCGGCTGGTTTTTTTACGCACTCAATGAACCGGCGGAATTCATCCCGCGTCCAGAACTGCATCTCATCCGCCGTCTTTTTCCCGAAGGGACCACACACCACGACCGGATTTGACGGCAACCCATAGAACCGGACGGCATAATTCATCACCGCCGACATTTGATTATTGACGGTCTTCAGATACGTGGGAGAATACCCCGCAGGATCCGCGAGGAGATCGTTCTGCCAGCGGCGAATCATCGTGGGCGTGATTTCGTTCACCGGCACCGACCGGAACGTCGGTAGAATTTTAGAATCGAAGAGCCAGCGCTTATTCTCATACGTCGTCGGGCGAAGCCGAGTGGCGCAATCCTCCATGTAGAGCTCCACCAGGGAGCCGAAGGACATATCGGTACCGCCGCCCTTCTTCTTCAGGAATTCCCGCTCATACTCCAGAGCCTCCCGGCGCGTTTTGAATCCTTCCTTCTTTTTCTGCCGGCGCGTGCCGTCCCAATCCTTATACCGGAACGAGACGAACCACGTGCCGCGTTTTTCATTTTTATAGACCGGCATCAGACCGCCTCCTTCCTTTGCACAGTACAAGCACGGTGCTTTCCGCGCCTTATCCCTTAAACCTTAAACTTCAAACCTCATCCCTTAAATGGGGTACCTCAACCCTCAAACGCGGAACGGTTCCGCAGGACGTAGTCGCGGACATACCAGTCAAAGAGAACCAGCAGCACACCAACGACGCCACCCAGAATCAGGTTGACGACCGCCATGACGATCAGCCAGACCTTCCGACCTTCAAAGTACGGAACGACGTGCGGATTGCCGGGCGTGATATTTTTACAATTCCGAAGAGCCACAATGGCATTGATAACATTCCAGACGCCTGCGGCCGCAGTATAGACCATGAGCAGCTGTACAACGCCGATCAGAAGCCAGGCAACACCGGAGACAACCTCGCAGCGCTTCGCCTTCAGAGCGACCGCAGCGGGACCAGATACCGGCGCCTTCTTCTGCTTCACCGTTTGCCTGATCGTCACCGAGTACGGAGCCGAGCACCCAGGGCAGCTGACAGAATAAACGCCTGCCGCGTTCGGAACCTCGACGGAATACCGGCGGCGGCAGGACGGACACATTATATTCACTTTAACCAACATACCACCTCAATCCCAAAAGACAAAATACCGCCGAAGCTGACGCTTCAGGCTTTCTTTTTGAAGTCGATGAAGTTTTTACCAGACTGAACTTCATCAAGCGTTTTGAGCATTTCGATATACTCCTCCGCTTTTTCGCGAGCTTCATCAGAAAGACCTTCCAGCATCTCGTGGACGTCAGGATCGGAAGCGATAGCTGGAGCGGCCGTGGAAGTACCAGCGGCGCCGACGCTTTCTGGAGCGTGCCCCATTACCGGAGACAACCCCAGGATATAATCAGCGGACACGTCATACAAACGAATGAGCTCCTGGATCGTGTCCGGGTCCGGAGCCGAGGAATTAGTTTCATAGCGAGACAAAGACTTGTCGCTCAAGTTGATAAGAGCCATAACCTGCTTCTGGCTCAAGCCTTTTCTCTCGCGTGCCTTCTTCAGGCGTTCGCCGAAAGACAACATAGTATCCCACCTTTCAAGAGTAATTATAGCACGCTTCCCGATTTTTGAGAATATATTTCTCGGAATTTGCGAAAAAGGTATTGACATCTCGGAAAACGAGTGTTATAATGAGAGCAAGAATTCTCGGAAAGCGAGAGAAAGGAGGAAGCAGCACAATGAAAAAAGTCCATCAGATGATGAGAGACTACCGCGAGAGCAAAGGCGTCTCCCAGTCCCACATCGCCAGGAAGACCAGGAAAAGCTCCCAGAGAATCAGCGCGCTCGAAAATGGCAACATTCGCCTGACCGCAGACGAATTCGTGGACATTTGCGTGAACGGTTTCGAGATTTCCCCGGCTATTTTTTTTACCATTGCACTCTCGGAAAACGAGAACAGCAACGTGGACCTTCCCTCTGATTGAGAATCCTTACACTAAAATTATACCGAAAGGAGGCAGGAAAATATATGCCTAAACTCGCTACGAAAGCCAGCGACAACGAATTCTACAAAGCACGACTCGCGGCTTCATCGTGCAACGACAGACTGGCAAGCCGAGAAGGAGCATCCGAAGAGACCGGCATTGACCGCACTCGCCTGGCGAGAATCGAACTCGGAAGCCTGAACCCTTACCCCGAAGAGGTTCTGCTCATGGCGGACACCTACGACGCGCCCCAGCTTGCGAACTTCTACTGCTCAAAGATGTGCCCACTCGGAAAGAAGACGGTGCCTCCTGCAGAGATGCGAAACATAGACCGATTGACGATCAGGATCATCACCGCGCTCGGAGAAGCCAACGAGATCCGCGACTCCATTCTCGAAGTGGTAAAGGACGGAGTGGTAACCGGAGAGGAAGCACCCAGGATCCAGGCAGTCGTCGCAGCGCTCGACCAGATAGCCATCACAGCGCAGGAGCTGAAGATGTGGGTCGGAAAGAACCTCAAAGAAGGAGGCAGCAAATGAAGAAACCAGAAGAAGACAAAAAATACCTTCGAGTGACCGAGGTCGCCTCCCTCCTCGAAGTGAGCGAGAGCCGCGCCTACAAGATTATGCGCCAGCTCAACAAGGAGCTCGAAAAACAAGGCAAGATAGTAACAGCCGGAAGAATTTCAAAGCGGTACCTCATGGAGAGGCTCTACTGCTGAAAGGAGAAACGATATGAAAAGAAAGATAACCTCCCTGATTATGGGAATAGCAATAGGAATCATCCTCACGGCGCTGATTATGAGCGCAGGAGGAACCGCAGCATCGAACAAAGCAGACCTTCAGACCCCGGACGTCGACCTGGTGCTGGCGCCGCAGGACGGCAACGCAGGAACCGGCGACTACGAGATCACCCACCTGGTCTACAAAACCGAAACCGAGCAGCCATTCTTCACACCGAACGAAGCCGACGTCGAAATGCTCGCCAAGACGATCTGGGGCGAGGCTCGCGGAGTGGAATCCATCACAGAGAAGGCGGCGGTCGCCTGGTGCATACTTAACCGAGTGGACGCCAAAGGATACGCCTGCGGCGGCGACATCGAATACGTCCTGACCTTCCCCGGACAATTCGTAGGATACGACGAAGACAACCCGGTAACAACCGAATGCAAGAAAATAGCGGCAGACGTCCTGGCAAGATGGGCAGCCGAAAAGGCAGGCATCGAAGATGTGGGCAGAGTGCTGCCAAAAGAATACACCTACTTCACCGGCGACGGCGAGCGGAACTATTTCACAGACGAATGGAAGGGCGGCAACACCTGGGACTGGAGCCTTCCTTCACCATACGAAAAATGAGAGGAGGCACAAAAATGAGAGAGGAAGAGATCAGAGATGAAGCCTGCAGCTTCCTCGGAAGAGAAATCACCGACGAAGAGTGGAACGAAGCATACCCGGCAGCCAAGCGAAAACTTGACTGGATCATCAGTCGGGAAGGCGATGCAGACGGCGAAAGGCTCAAGCCTTACTACCTCGGCAAGCTGGTCGAGGAACACATCAACCAGAACACATTCAGCCGCTGGTGTAGAGAGATGAGCCAGTTCAACATGGAAAGGAGAAGAACACATGAAACTGTTGCAGCTTACACTTAACAACTTCCAGGGCATCAAGACCCTGACATTCGACTTCGAGGGCGGAAAGAGCGCCAGCATTTACGGCGACAACGCCACCGGAAAGACAACGGTCTACAACGCCATCACCTGGCTGCTTTTCGATAAAGCCAGCACGGCCGCGAAGAACTTCACGCCGAAAACCAAAGGACCGGACGGAGACCTTCACAACCTGGAGCACAGCTCGGAGGGCGTCTTTGAAATGGACAACGGCAGGATCGTAACCCTGAAGAAGACCTTCAGAGAGGTGTACAAGAAGAAGCGCGGCAGCGCACACGAAGAATTCGATGGACACACCGTCGAGTATTCGGTGGACGGCGTACCGGTCAAAGAGAAGGAATTCACCGCAACCGTCCTCGGCTTTTGCGGAGGCGATCAGGAAAAGCCGAAGATGCTCACGATGCCCGACTACTTCCCGGAACAGCTCGCATGGGATACCCGCCGCAAGATCCTCCTGGAGATTTGCGGAGACATCATCGACGACGAAATCATCGCCGGCAACAAGGAGCTGAAAGAACTCCCCGACTTCCTCCGAATGCCCGGCACCGCAGAACAGTACCACACCCCCGAAGAATACCGCAAGGTAGCCTCCGCAAAGAAGGCGGACATCAACAAACAGCTCGAAGGCATTCCCGCCAGAATCGACGAAGCCGAGAGAGCGATCCCGGACACCGCAGGACTTGACGCCGAGGAAATCGACCGCAACATCGCGGCGCTTTCAAAGAAACTCGACGACCTGGCGATCGAGAAGGCGAACGCAGCCACCGGCGGTACCGCCACGGCGGAACTTCAGAAGAAGGTCGCAGAGCTCAAGACTGAAATCGCGGAAGGCAGAGCCGCCCACACCAAGCGCCAGAACGAAATGACGGCAGACATCGACGCCGACATCCTTCTCGCCAAGAGAGAGGCATCGGAAGCCAGACGCACGGTCGAGGACATCGAGGAAGATATCCGAAGAGCCGAAGCGCAGCTCAAGCGCCTGCGCGACCTCCGCACACAGCTGCTCGCAGACTACGACCGCATCAGCAAGGAAACGTGGGACGAAAGCCAGTCGGTATGCCCGACCTGCCACCAGAGCCTCCCTGCAGATCAGATCGAGAAGATGCGCGAGGAATTCAACCTCCGCAAGAGCAAAAAACTGGAGGACATCAACCAGCGCGGAAAGACCGAGGCAAGCAAGACGGCGATCGCCGAGCTTGAAACCAAAATCGCAACCCTTACCGCCTCCCTGGAGGAAGCCAAGCAGAAGAAGGCAGACGCCGAAGCGAAGGTCGCAGACCTGGAAGCCAAGCGCCCTGCGCCTACGGTTTACGAGACAACCGCTCAATACCTCGCCCTGACCGCCCAGATTGCCGAAATTGAGGAGAAAATCGCTGACGAAGGAAAATGCACGACCGAAGCGGTAAGCGCCGTAGAAGCCAAAATTCGCGCCACAAAGGACGCCATCCGCGAGGAGCAGGATAAACAGATGCAGCTGACGACGGCAGAAAACCAGCGCCGCCGCATTGCCGAACTGGAACGCCAGGAAGAACGCCTCTCCGGAGAGTACGAGGAAATCGAAAAAGGTCTCTACCTTTGCGACCTTTTCACAAAGGCAAAGGTAGCCGCCCTCACCGACAGAATCAACGGCAAATTCCAGAGCGTCCGCTTCCGCCTCTTCCAGGAGCAGCTGAACGGCGGACTCAAAGAAGACTGCGAGGTAATGATACCGGCGGCCGACGGCAGAATGGTACCGTATACCTTCGCCAACAACGCGGCGAGAATCAACGCAGGACTGGAGATCATCGGAACCCTTTCGGAGCACTGGGGACTCAAGATGCCGGTCTTCATTGACAACGCCGAGAGCGTGACACACCTCACGCAGACCAGCACACAAACAATCCGCCTGGTGGTAAGCGAGGCAGACAAGAAGCTCCGCATGGAGGTGGAGCACGGTGCTGATATTCCCGATTAAGAAGACCTGGTTCGACATGATCGACAAGGGCATCAAGAAGGAGGAGTACCGAGGAGACACACCATACTACCGGGCGAGGCTTGAGCCTTTCCTGGGGCAGGAGATAGAATGCAACCTCCGAAACGGATACTCCTCGGCTTCACCCACCCTCAAAATCAGAGCCAGGATAGAAAAAGGAACCGGCAACCCAGACTGGGGCGCTGAACCCGGCGAGGTTTACTACAAGCTGGTGATCCTCGACAAAGAGCGCATCGAGCCGGAGACCTTCATAATCAAAGCCAGACGCTGCAAACGATGCGGCGGACTGCTCACCAGCAAGCAGGCAGTCGAGGACGGATACGGCCACGTCTGCAAGATGAAAACCAAAGCGGAAATCGAAGCCGCGACACCAGACCCTAATCAACTAACGCTCTTCGATACCTTCGAGAGCGAAGAATAAAAAACAAATTGGAGGATTTAACTATGGCAGCAACAACAAAGAAAAACGAACTCACCCCGACCCAGGGAGCCGAACTGGCGCCCCAGAAAGCAGAACAGCTCGCGACCAGCGAGAAATTCACAAACAAGGTCCTGATGGAATTCGGAGGCAGCGTCGCCGGAGCGATGCAGGTGACCGACTACCAGAGGACGCTCATCCAGGGATACTTCATCGTAATCGACCGCGCCCTCAAGGCAGCCGAGGAAGAACGTATCCGCAAGAATGAGAACAACAAGAACCACGACTACGACAACAACCTCCCGATCAACTGGAACACGGTCAATCTGAACGACCTCGCCCTCGACCTGGTACACTACGCGAGAATGGGACTGGACATGACGCAGGACAATATGCTCTTCCCGATCCCTTACAAAAACAACAAGCGCAACATTTACGACGTCACCCTCATGGAAGGCTACAACGGCATCCGATACATCGCAGAGAAATACGCGGTCGAGGTTCCGACAGCGGTCACCATTGAGGTAGTATACAGCACCGATAACTTCCGCCCCATCAAGAAGGGCAAAGACAACCGCGTAGAAAACTACGAATTTGAGATCACGAACGCCTTCGACAGAGGCACGATCGTCGGCGGCTTCGCTTACCTGGAATTTGCAGACCCCACCAAGAACGAGCTCATCATCATGTCGATGAAGGACATCGAGAAGCGCAAGCCGAAATACGCCAGCGCGAACTTCTGGGGCGGCAAGCAGAAGGTATGGGAAAACGGCAAGCAGGTCGAAGTCGAGACCGAAGGCTGGCTCGACGAAATGGTTCGCAAGACCATCATCCGCGAAGCCTTCAGCGCAAAGCACCTGCCGAGAGACCCCAAGAAGGTGGACGACAGCTACCAGTACATGAAGATGCGCGAGGCGAGATACGCCGAGATCGAAGCGCAGGCAGAAATTGCAGCCAACGCCAACGCGACACTCATCGACACCTCACCGGTGGTCGCAGAGCTTCCTGCAGGCACAAAGGTCGACACAGAATCAGGAGAAGTTATCGACGCCGGATCGGCAGCACCGGCAGACGGAAGCGGCCCTGACTTTTGATGGAGATAACGGTCATCGCGTCCGGCAGCACCGGCAACGCCTATCGAATCAGCGATGGGCAGACCGCCGTCCTGCTGGACGCGGGAATCCCGCTCAAGGTTATTCAGAGAGCGCTCAACTTCCGGGTGCGTGACCTTTCAGGCTGCCTGATTACACACGCCCACGGAGACCACGTAAAAGCCGCAGGAGACCTCGCAAAGGCAGGGGTAAACATTTACACCAGTCAGGGCACGATCGGCGCCTGCAGGCTTTCAGGGCACCGGATAAAGGCGGTCAGAGCGCTCGAAGAATTCCAGGTCGGCACGTTCGCGGTGCTACCATTCGACGTACAGCACGACGCACCGGACCCCCTGGGATTTCTGATAACCTCAAGAACAACCGGCGAAAAGCTCCTATACTTCACCGACACCTACTACATCAAGTACCGCTTCGAAGGACTGACCCACATCATGGGCGAGTGCAACTACTCAATGGACATCATCGAGCAGAGCGTCCGGAACGGATACATACCACCGGAACTCGTACCCAGACTGGTCAAGAGCCACATGAGCCTGGAGCATTTCACCGACCTACTAAAAGCAAACGACCTACGACACGTCAAGCAAATATACCTGCTGCATTTGAGCAACAACAACAGCGACGCCGACCGCTTCAAAGAGGCGGTGCAGAAGCTGACCGGAACGGAGGTATATGTATGCTGAAGAAAGGAGGAAGCGAAAATGGCAAGAACCAGAAACATCAAGCCTGCCTTTTTTGACAACGACGTCCTCGGCGACCTCGAACCCCTGACCAGGCTTCTGTTCATCGGCCTCTGGTGCATCGCCGACCGAGAAGGAAGACTGGAAGACCGGCCGCGAAAAATCAAAAAGGCGCTGCTCGGATACGACGACGTCACCGTGGAGGAAGCGAGCGGAATGCTTCAGCAGCTCGCAGACAGCGGCTTCATCATCCGATACCAGGCAAACGATGAAGACTACATTCAGATCGTCAACTTTACCAAGCACCAAAACCCCCACATGAAGGAAAAAGAGAGCGAGATCCCGCCGCCCCCTGGTTTTGAGGCAGTAACACCGACAAGGCACCGTGCAAGCACCAGACAAGCACCGTGCAAAAATGAGGAAAACGACGACGAAACGCCCGACGGCGAAGAGCCGGCCGCAGAAGAAACGGCACCGAGCCTTCAGGAAAAGAGGTTCGCAGAATTCTGGGCGGCCTACCCGCTGAAGAAGGCAAAGCAGACTGCGTGGAAAGCGTGGTCAAAAATCAAACCGACGGCCGAGCTCTTCGAGAGAATCATGGCGGCGATCGACACATCGAAGCGCAGCGAAGAATGGACGAAAGAGAACGGCAGATTTATACCGCACCCGGCGACATGGCTCAACGGCGGCCGCTGGGATGACGAAATGAGGGAGGTGACACCTGGTGGAGGCAATGAACAACCTACTGGCAGCGGCAATGTCCGCTCCACTTTCAAGAGCCGAGAAGGCGGCAATGGAACCCCCGCAGGCTTCAAGTCAGAATGACGACGTAGAACCTGAAGAAAAGAACTACCAGATCCGCAGCGACGTGGCGATAGCTGAAGGCTGGACTATGCGAAAGGAACCACCGGAGCCGAAACAATGCCAATTTTGCGGCAACACCCTCTACTACTTCGGAATGAAGGACTTCATGGGAAGGCGCGAGGTCTTCCTCTGGTTCGAGGAACCGGAACGCTGCACTTGCGAAGAAGCACAGAAATACTGGCAAGAGCAGGCTCGCCTCAAGGCGGAAGCCGAAGCAGCAAAGAAACGCCAGGAGGAAGCGGATAGGATACAGCGCCGCATCGCAAAGCTGATAAAAGACAGCGGGATGCGCGGCCGCTTCACAAACCGAACCTTCGACAAATTCGAGGTCAACGACATCAACCGGAAAGCATACGAGAAGTGCAAACGGTACGCCGACAGTTTCCCGATTATGCTCCCGACCAAAGATGATCGCGGAAACGTGACCCCTCCGAAGAAGGAGCGCAACGGTTTATTTATAACCGGCAGCTTCGGAACCGGAAAGACACACCTCGCCTCGGCCATAGCGAACCAGCTCATGCAGGGCGGCACCCCGGTCATTTGCATGACGATGATAGACCTCCTGGCGAAGATCAAGAACAGTTTCGACACCGAGGAGCAGGCCACGGAGGCCGAGATCATGAAGCTGTACGAAGAGATCCCGCTTCTGATAATCGACGACATCGGAAGCGAGCAACCCACCGAGTGGGGATCCACCAGAATCTACGCAATAATCAACGCACGGTACGAGGCTTATATGCCGACGATCGTGACAACCAACTACACCGGCGACGAACTGATCCGCAGAATGACACCTACATACGGCGGCAAGCTCGGAGACACCAGGAACGCCGAAAAAACCCTCGACCGCCTGCGCGAGATGTGCGCCGGGATGGAAATGTACTGGGAAAGCTGGAGGTCGAAGTGATGGGATCGGGTACAAACTGGACACGGCAAGAGCTGGACTACCTCGAAAACAGCTGGGGACAGACATCGATCCCCTCGATAGCAAAACACCTGGGCAGAAGCGTGAACGCCATCAAGCTCAAGGCAGGGCGCATAGGACTGGGACGCCACATCCACAGCGGCGTCAGAATTACCCTCCTGCAGTTTTGCGATGCGATCGGCAAGAGGAACAGCTACGGCTGGATAAAGGACCGCTGGGTACGCCTCGGACTTCCGGTGCATTATCAGAAGAGCGTGACGAAGCGCTTCGCGATGATAGACATCGACGAATTCTGGGTATGGGCAGAACAGCACAAAGACCTGATCGACTTTGACGCTTTCGTCGAGGGAACCTTCGGAGAAGAGCCGGAATGGGTGAAGGAAGCACGACACGCCTCCTGGCTCGCCAAAATGAAGAAGACACCCTGGACACCGGCGGAAGATAAAACCCTCGCCGACCTTCTGAAGAGATACCAATACACCTACAACGACCTCTGCACGTTGCTGAACCGCACCGAAGGAGCCATCAAGAGAAGAATCATCACCCTGGGACTTATAGAAAGGCCGGTGCGAAACTACGACCGGCAATGGCAAGACGACGAAATCGAGACCCTTCTCACGATGAGAGCCGCCGGGCATTGCTGGGAGGAGATAGGCAGAGCGCTGAAGCGTTCAGGAAGCGCAGTACGCGGAAAGTACGAACGCCTTCAGAACCCCGAATACTGCAAGCGCTACTACCGCAGGCAACGAGAAGCGCTTCAAGAGTATTTTCAAAAAGACCAATGCATCCACTACATCAAAACCGAAGGGTGCGAGCTTTGCAAAACCGACTGCGACAGCTGCACTCATTTCATAAGACGCCGACCCGGAGAGGCGGCGAGAACCGGCTGGACTTCCATCAGGGACATCACGCCGGAGCAAATGCTTATAAACCGACAAGGAGGACAAAACAATGGCAAAGAAGAACTGCCGCATGACTGACGAAGAGAGAGCCATGCACGACCGCGCGGTCAGAATTCGCAAAATGACCGACCAGCAGATCTGCGAATTCGTAGACCGGCAGCACAGCGTCGGAATCGACGAAGGCATCAGACTGGCGCAGGAGAGCGCCGAGAAGACCAGAGACGACGCCGCGCTCATCAATAAATTCATCGACTACCTCGAAAACAAAAAGGGATCCGGCAACGGCATCGGCGGCGGTACCGTCTACCGTCTCCGCAAGGAGGTAGCAAACGCCGTAGCGGACGGAATCATCGGAGGCACAGCATGAGCGTCCGAATATACGTAAAAGACAACACAGACGGCAAGGTTCACGAATACGGTACCAACCCGCACGACTCCCTGGTGCTGCAGGAGGACGGAAGCCTCCACTACGAGAACCTCCAGAACTGCACCGGCACCAAATACCCAGAGGAAGGATACTCCTTCTGCACGGTAAGCGGAAAGCCTCCGGAGGACACCGACGGAGAGCGCATCGTTGACATCGGAGGAGACCGCACCGGCGTGAACTGCAACAGATGCAAATACCGCAAGCGCCCCCAGAAGTGCAGCTGCTGCCGAAGAAACCCAAACCTGAAGGACAACTTCGCACTTGATCCCAAAGCCATCGACGCCGCCAGGAAGGCGGTGCTGAAATGAGAAGAGTCTACCAACACACCCAGGCGAACCGAGGGAAACCATTCGAGGACTTCCTGAAATTCGTCCACCAGAGATACCAGAGCGCAGGAATCGCCTGCGTCCACAAAGTACCGACGGAATTCATCCCGATACGAAACGCAGCCGGCGCCGTTTGCAACTGCAAAGTCGAAGAGAAGAGCTGCGTGGACTACCTCGGAAGATACAAGAGCGTCCCGGTCGCCATCGAGGCAAAGCACGAAGAAGGCGCCAGGATCGACTTCAGCCGCGTAGAACCCCATCAGGCGGACTACATGGACGACTACACCAAAGACCCCGGAGCGGTCGGCATCGTGATCGTGAGCTTCGGACTGCGCCGCTTCTTTGCGGTACCGTGGGAATTTTGGAGAGAAGCCAGAGACGCCTGGCAAAAAAAGAAAGACCCCAAAGCGCGAAAATGTGAGCAGCGCACCGTAAAAGCTCACGGCTGGGAATGGACTACGCCAGGCATGGCGAGCGCCTCCCCGGACCAATTTCACCCCGCCTGGGAGATAAAGACCGGCGGAGCTTCAGGTCTCCCTTACTTGGAGATCATAGAACGCATGAAAGGAGGAGCACCGGAATGAAAATCGCACTTCAGATCGTCCTGATGATATTCATGGTCTTATACCTCGGCGGCGGAATCGGCGCCAGAAAGACCGAAGAGCGCATCTTCAACCTCGTGGCAGCAGGACTGCTCATAGCCGCGCTTATTGCAACCATCGCCGTGCTTTGAAAGGAGGAACCCCAATGGCAGAACCAAGAGAAGACAAAGTGGTGCGAGCATTCGATCGGGCGAGGCTTGCAAAACAAACCAAGATGCCTCTGATAGTGGTTTACAATAACCCGGAGGACTACCCGGACAAATACGTCGCCAGAGTATGGGACGTCAACAGACCCACCGCCCTCGTGGCGGTAGCCGACACGCTGGAGGAAATCAGAGAAGCGATCCCCCAGGATATGTACAACATCGGACGGACACCGCAGGACGACCCCTGCATCGTGGAAGTCTGGCTTTAATAATTCAATTACGGAGGTATGAACCATGAAGAATCAGAACAAAAGAAAGACCAGAACCGCCAGCATCATCAAGCGCATCAAAGCGAAGCTCCGTGCCCTCGGAGGCAAGACCGCAGGCAAGCCGACCGGCTTCTACCCTCGCAAGCTCGCTCGCAGCGTAGCGAAGGCGAATATGAGAAGAGCTGGAGTGCAGCACATCAACCGCAACTTCGCCTACAACTGGCGCAACTGGGTGAGATAAGGAGGACGCCATGAAAGCATTTATAACCGCCGAGCAGGCGATCGCCATCCTTCCCGAAGGAGAAACCGTCCACACCTTCTACAACGGACCGCTGATGCTCGTAGGAGCCGACTGGCAACGTTCAGAGGTCGAGGATAAAATCAAAAAGAGCGACTTCAGAGAGCTGACCGGACCCGGCGCCAAAGGAATGCACCACGGTCTCTGCGTTTACAACGAAGGAGCCACCCAGGGCGACATCCTCTTCATCGAGACCGACGACGCGAAGCTGGAGACTCTGGAAGCGCAGCTCACAGCAGAAAAACCGCAGAACAAACCGTGCGGCCGCTTATTCAGCACCGAGCAGGTCAGCAAATACCACCCGGACAAATACGCAGACCAGATCAGCGACGCCGTCCTGGACGCGTGCCTTCGCAGAGACAAGAATAGCCGCGTAGCCTGCGAGACTATGGTCAAGGGCAACACGGTAATCCTTGCCGGCGAAATCACGACCAGAGCCGAGATAAACTACGCCGAAATCGTAACCGGCGTAGCCAAGAAGCTCGGCTACCAGGTAGACAACATCCTGACCTACATACAGACCCAGTCCCCGGAGATAGCCGGAGGCGTCGGCAGCGGCGTCGACCTCGGCGCCGGCGACCAGGGAATGATGTACGGATACGCCTGCAGAGAGACCGAGAGCCTTCTTCCCTTCGGTTTCGACCTTGCCAACAGAATCATCGCCGCCATTGAGAAGGATGTGGAGACCAACCCCGACACCGTATTCAAAGGCGACGCCAAGTGCCAGGTAACCGTTGACCTCGACGAAAAGCCGACGATGGACAGCGTGAAGAAGATCCTGGTGAGCGCCTGCCATGTGGAAGACACCACGCTCGAAGCGGTGCAGCATTCCATTCACGAAATCCTCTGGGACTGCGGCGTGGACACCAAGAAGGTCGAAGTCATCGCAAACCCTGCAGGAACGTGGACGATCGGCGGACCCGCTGCAGACTGCGGACTCACCGGCAGAAAGATCGTCTGCGACCAATACGGCGGATACTGCCCGGTCGGAGGCGGTGCCTTCTCCGGAAAAGACCCCTCGAAGGTTGACCGCAGCGGCGCCTACATGGCACGAAAGATCGCCTGCGACCTCCTTCAGCAATTCGAGGGCATCGAGTGGGCGGAGGTTCAGATCGCATACGCCATCGGACAGAGCAAGCCCATGAGCGTCAACGTCAAGACCAACGACCCCGGCATCTTCGACCGCGAAGCGGCGAAATGGATCACAGAAAACTACGACCTCACGCCTGCAGGAATCATCACCACGCTGAACCTTCTCAACGAGAACTACGAGAAGCTGTCGGAAGGCTGCCACTTCAGATACGGAGGCTGGGTATGACCGGCAATGCGCTGACCTACAGCCAGCGCATCCACAAAGAATACTGCGAGCAACACCCGGACTACTTCGCCTGCGGAGAGCGCAGCGTCCCCGGACTGGTGGAAAAAGCCAAGAAGGAGGCGGAGCAGATCCTGAAGGAATTCGCAATGTTCTACAGAGGAGACATCGGCATCACAATCGAGCCGAAATTTCACGACTTATGCTGGAGCATAACGGCTACGCTTACCGTCAACGGAGAGCCGGTCAGAACCGAAGACCCCTGCGACCTTCTATTTTTACACCTGAACGAGCTCATGCTCAACAGAATGATCCAGCTCGGAATCCCTCAACGCGGGAGGGCGATGGAGAATGGCTAAAACAGAACTAACCAAAGCGATCGAGGAAGCCATTCTCAACTGGCACCCAGCGGAGATAGGCGGCATCAAAATAAACAAATTCAGGGGCGAGCACACGGCGCTGGAGGTTCCCGCAGAATGCGGGACCACAGCCGCCGGCATAGTGGACGCCGTCCGGATTTCCGAATACTTCGGAGACATTGAGCTGACGCACGTCTGCCGCCCGGCGTTCTGGCGCAAGGAAGGCATCAGAGCCACCATCGAATGCCCGAAGGGCAAAGACATGACCGGCAAGCTCGAAGAGGAATGCGACCAGGCGACCTGCAGGTGGAACGGACTCAAGAAGCGAGGCGCCCCGAAGATCCTGCTGACGTGCTTCGAGATAAAGGTAACGAAGAGCGACTTCAAGAGCCAGCACGGCCACAACTTCATCGGAAACCAGAACTACTACGTCGTGCCGAGCGAATTATACCCGGAGATCGAGAGCATGGTGCCCGAAGGCGTGGGCGTCCTGGTTTACCTTCACAAAGGGATGTACGTCGGACTCCGAACCAAGCGTCGCGCCGAATTCAGACCAATGACCGACGAAGACCAGAAATGGCTCCTCCTTTCCGTCCTGAAGAGGATCCGCGACATGGACTACAAGAAATACCACGAATGGATGCAAAGAGCCTCCAAACCAACGGAATGGGGACCGTAACGTGCATAAAACCCCGAAATATGATCGTTAGAGGAGGAACCCGCAATGATGAAAAAGACCAAAATCGACTGGTGCGACTTCACATGGAACCCAGTCACCGGCTGCCGACACACGTGCGAATATTGCTACGCACGAAGGCTCGCGCAGCGCTTCTGCGGAGACGTCAGACTGAACAAGTCCAGCGACCGGCTGCAGCTTGACGCACCCAGAGGCATATACACCCTGAAAGAACCGTTCCTGAACGAGGACGGCACCCTCACAACACACTACCCGGCAGGCTTCGAGCCTACGCTTCACGAATACCGCCTGGACATGGTCGCACAGAAGAAAAAGCCGGCGAACATATTCGTCTGCAGCATGGCTGACCTTTTCGGAGAATGGGTACCCACCGAATGGATCACCCGCGTATTTGACGCCTGCAAGGCGGCGCCCTGGCACAATTACCTCTTCCTGACAAAGAACCCGCAGCGATACTGCGAACTCGCAAACGCCGGAATCCTTCCAAAGGAGAAGAACTTCTGGTACGGTACCAGCGTAACCACCAAAGGGGCGCCATTCTTCAATGGCAGCGTAACCTATAACGCTTTCTTGAGCATCGAACCCCTTCATGGACACCTCGAAGCTGGCATCGGCAGCTTCGGAGGGGTACGGTGGATAATCGTCGGCGCCGAAACCGGAAACCGCCGCGACAAGATAAAGCCACAGCGCGAATGGATCGAGAACATCATCGAGACCGCAGCGCTCACCCACGCGGCCGTGCTTCTGAAAGACAGCGCAGAGATGCGCGAGGTCTGGGGAGACGACCTGCGCCAGGAATTCCCTCCGGAGCTTCAGCGCCCGGCGGAAAGACCTCTCCCCAGATGCGAGAAGTGCCGCTTCTGCGAGACGAAGATCCAGGGCAAGCGCGGAAAGACCCGCACGTGCGAAATCGGATGGAGCGCTGACCCGGCATACGACGATCGACACGAACCCAGACACATCCCGGCACACTACGCAAAGCAATCGCCCCTCTGGTGCCCCTTGCGAAAGGAGGACTGCCCGTATGAAGCCGAAGATTGAATTCTGCGGTAACTGCGGAATCGGAGCGCTGAACCACCGAACCGCACCCGGCGCCTGCGATTATTTCTCCCCAGGAACCAAAAGGAGATGCAACAGCTGGACGGCAGCGCGTATCACCAACCGAGAGCGCGTCGTTTACATCTGCAGTCCCCTGCGAGGAGACATCGAGGGCAACCTGCGGCGAGCAGCGGCATACAGCCGCGCCGCCGTGGAATCCGGCGCAGTACCAATGACCCCGCACCTTTTCTACGCCTCATTCCTGGACGACACCAAAAAAGCCGACCGCATCGTCGGAATGGCGATGGGAATCGAGATGCTGAAGAGATGCGACGAACTGTGGGTATTCGGAAAACCCACCGAAGGAATGGCTGCGGAAATAACCGAAGCCGAACACCTTCAGATACCAATCATCTACGTGCCGGAAGATACCGTGCGCGAACTCAACGAAAGGAGCAACAGCAATGGCTGATATAAACGTAAATATTTACACCGGAAGAATCGGAACCGATATCGAACTGAAAATGACCGCAGGTGCCAACCCGGTAGCGGTCGCAACTTTCCCTCTGGCGGTAGAGAGACCAAAGGCGAAGGACGCGGAGCACGGAGAGACCGACTGGCTCGACATGGTAGCCTGGAGAGGCACCGCAGAATTCTGCAGCAAATATCTCGGAAAGGGACGCAAGGTAACCGTCCAGGCGGTCACCCGGACCCGCACCTGGGAAGAAAAGGACACCGGGAAGAAGCGCAAAGCCGTAGAATTCCACATCACCGAGATCAAACCAGCTGACGCCAAGCCGCAGAGCAACGACGCCGGCGCGTTCCAGGGATACACCGCCCCGCCTGAAGACTTCACCGACCTCGGAAACGATGAAGACCTGCCATTCTAAAGGAGGATGAACCAGATGGAAATCAGAGAAGTAACCAACGAAGAGGTCGCGAAGATCATCGTTGACCGCGAGCCGAGAGGCTTATTCTACCAGAAAGACGGCGACGTTTACGTCGGCATTGATAACACCACCGGAGAGGCATGGACTGAAGACTTCCCGAACCTTGACGAATGCCTCGCATGGTTGAAAGGAGGACAGCGCAATGGACAGTAAATCGAGCATGGGAGTCGTAGCAGCAGGCTATGCGGCGGTCGGGGCGAGGGTGCTGGAAGTCGCCACCGCTCGCGGAATCGAAATCGGCATCAGAGCGGCGATGGACTACCTGGCAGAGGAAAAGGAAAAGGCAAGGAAGAGCCGATACGACCGCAGACTCCGCAACACCAGACTGCTCCTGAAGAATTACCGCTCCTTTAAGAGACACGCCCAGGGCGCCATTTTTAACGCCAAGCAGGCAAAGGAGAACGCGATCGACATCCTGGACGGACTGGACGACGGAATGCTCAACGACAACCTCTACGTCGAAGGCATCAAGAAGAGCCAGCAGCGCACCATCATCATCCTGAACCACGTGGAAGAAATGCTCCGCTACTACCGAATCGCCTGCGAACAGTCAGGCAAGGAAGAAGAAATGCGCCGCTACCGCGTCATCATGGCGATGTACATTGACGACGACAAAATGACTGCCCAGGACATAGCGGAAAAAGAGAACATCGAAGGGCGCACCGTTTACAAAGACATCACCAACGCCATAAAGCCTTTAAGTGCCTTAATCTTCGGTATTGACAGCATCAAAATCGAATGAAACCAGCACCATACAAGCACGGTGCAAAATGTGGGCATTTAATCGGCAAAAGAAAAATGATAAAATGATAGCATGGAGGAATGGACAAATGGCAAAAAAGAAGACCAAGAACACCTTCATCGGGATAGACTACGAGACCTCCGCTACACCGAAAGCCACCACGGCTGACGGTGTGCCGGTCTTTTGCGCTCACGACGAACTACTCGCCATCGCAAAAGTTATCCCGAACCCGAAGAACCCGAACCAGCACAGCGACGATCAGATCGCCCTGCTGGGCAACATCATCGAGGCAAACGGCTGGAGACAGCCGATAACCATCAGCAAGCGCAGCGGCTTTATAGTGAAAGGACACGGACGCCTGGCTTCAGCCATCAAGAAAGGCTGGAAAGAAGTCCCCATCGACTGGCAGGAATACGCCAGCGAGGCGGAGGAATGGGCAGACCTTATCGCAGACAACCGCCTGGCGGAACTTTCCACGATCGACAACACGAAGCTCATCGACATGATCGCAGACCTGGACACCGGAGAGGTGCCGGTCGAGCTTACCGGTTATACCGAGGAAGACATCGCCGCCATCATTGCAGCTTGCGAAGGAGCAGACGACACGGTGGACGACAAAGCCGACGCCGTGGCTCCTGCAGATAACATCCCTATGACCAAAGCAGGCGACCTCTGGTGCCTGGGTCCGCACCGCCTTATTTGCGGCAGCGCAACCGACGAAAAGACCGTCGAGCGACTGATGCAGGGCGAGAAGGCGGACATGGTCAACACAGACCCGCCCTACGGCGTGAGCTACGAAAGCCAGAGCGGCAAATTCGACATGATCCAGAACGACGACCTCACCGGCGACGATCTGATGAAGACGCTGCTCATTCCGGCATTCAAGAACTACGCCAAATTCACAAAGGACGATGCAGCCTTCTACATCTGGCACGCCAGCAGCACCCGCCGCGACTTTGAGGACGCGATGACAGCTGCAGGACTTGTCGAGAAGCAGTACATCATCTGGGTGAAGAACGCACCGGTACTCGGACACGCCGACTACCAATGGGCACACGAACCGTGCTTCTATGCGGAAAAAGCGGGACAAAGCGCACACTTCTACGGAGACAGAGCGCAGAGAACCACCTGGAAGGTAGTCCTCCGCGACGAAGACGGTACAGCAACCGTGCTCTCCGGAGGTGTAGTCCTTACCGACGGAGCCGGAAACAAGCTCTACCTGGCAGACAAGGTGCCGAAAGGCAAGAAAATACGGTATATCCGGCTCTCGGAAGGACGGAGCGTCACGCTGTACTCGACGGAGTGCGACCGTTCCACCGACACGTGGGAGGTCTCACGTGAGACAAAGACCGAGCACCCCACACAGAAACCCGTGGAGCTCGCAGTCAGAGCCATCGACAACAGCACCGAGGCAGGCAACCTCGTGATCGACTTCTTCGGAGGATCCGGCAGCACACTACGCGGCGCCGAACTCACCGGAAGACGATGCAACACCATCGAACTCGACCCCAGATACTGCGACGTTATCGTAAACTCCTACGTCAAGCTCACCGGAAACATCGGTGTAACGTGCGAAAGGGACGGAGAAATCCACCAGTACGTAGAGCTCAAAGAGGAGAACGAAAAAGCCAACGGAATCGCGGGGGGGGGGGTACTTGTCAGCCTCTGGAGAGCCGCAAGGCGAACCTTCCGACTGATAGCGAGGACGATCCGCCGCAAACTGAATAAAACCCATTGAGGGCAGGCTGGAAACGGTCTGCCCTTTCATTTTTGTAGAAAGGAGGACGCCACATGGCAGAGACCAAGAAGACCACCAAGAAGGCACCCGCCAAGACGTCAACGAAAAAGAAGGAACCGGCGAAGAAGCCGGAACCCGAAATGCCGGAAGACATCTGGGAACAGATCCCCGGCGAGAACGCCGACCAGTATGCAAAATTCTGCGCTTACAGAGACATGGCATACCAGGACGGCAGAAGGCTCAACAAGCGAAGCCTTCGGAGGCTCGCAACGCAGCTGAACCTCAAGGCGGCACGTCCGCTGGAATTGCTCTCGGTCAAATTCGACTGGACAGCACGGTGCGAGGCTTACGACAAAGACCTCGACTACCGAGCACGGCAGGCGCAGGAAAGCGCCGTCATTAAGATGCGCGAAGACCACGCTCTGCTCGCTTCCCAGATGATAAGGAAAGCCACCAAGCGCCTCCTAACAATGGACGAAAGCCAGATATCCGCCTCCGACCTGGTAAGGCTGGCGGACGTCGGTGTCAAAATCGAGAGATTGAGCCGAGGCGAAAGCACCGAGAACCAGAACATCAGCGGCGCCGTTTCCCACAAAGGCACCGTCAAGGTGTCGGTGGAGACGCAGCACGACCTCTCCTCGCTCTCCGATGAGGAGCTGAATCAGCTTGAGCAGCTACTGGGAAAGGTACATTCAAAGTCCGGCGTTTGATGCCGGAGCGCTTCACGCCGCGATCCTGAAGGAGAAGGCGGAGCGCAGCCTTTCAGATTTCATCGTGCAGGCGTGGCCAGTTATCGAACCAGGCACGACATACGTGGACAACTGGCATATCGGACTGATAGCGGAGCACCTGCAGGCGGTAAACGACGGCGAATGCCGCCGCCTTATTATTAACATTCCGCCCCGACACATGAAGTCCATCGAAGCGACAGTCTGCTACCCCGCATGGACGTGGGCAAAGCGACCGGAGAAGCGCTTCATCAAGGTAAGCTACAGCGATAGCCTCTCACGAAAGCACAATATTCTCACCAGAGACATCATCACCAGTCCGTGGTACCAGGAGAACTGGGGCGAGACGTTTACCCTCAAGGACGACGTCAACCGTCAGAACGAATTCGAGAACAACCACCACGGCATGATGTACAGCACATCCGTCGGCGGCGCTATCACCGGTAACGGTGCCGACGTAATCATCATAGACGACCCGCAGAACCCGCTCATGGCGAACAGCGAGACGGAGCGAGCCAACAGCATCAACTTCTTCAAAAACACGCTCCAGACGCGACTGAACGACCCGAAGACCGGCGCCATTATCATCATCATGCAGCGACTGCACGAAAACGACCTCACCGGCTACGTCTTATCGGAAGACCTCGGATACACCCACCTCTGCCTCCCTGCAGAAGCACCGGAGCGCACGGTGATCACGTTCCCGAAGACCGGCAAGACAGTCATCCGGGAAGAGGGCGACATTCTGAACCCGCAGCGCTTCGACCACGAAGTCCTGGCAGGCTTGAAGAAATCAATGGGAAGCCTGCAGTACGCGGGACAATTCCAGCAGGTACCCGCACCGGCAGAAGGCGTCATATTCAAGCGCGACTGGCTGAACAACTTCTACAGCGACGGAGCGGCACCAAGCACAATGGACATCCAGAGCTGGGATATGGCATTCACCAAGAGCGAAGGATCCGCAAAGGTAGCCGGCTACGTCATGGGACGACACGGCTCGGACATTTACATCAAAGACCTGGTGAACGACAAGATGAGCTTCACCGAATCGGTCGCGGCCGTCCGAACCCTTTCCGGCAAATGGAGCAGAGCCAGAGCGAAGGTGGTCGAGAACAAGGCAAACGGACCCGCCATCGTTGACCTTCTGAAGAAGGAGATCCCCGGAATGGTGGAATTCAACCCGAAGGGCAGCAAGGAAGAACGTGCGATCAGCGTGACGCCATACTTCGAGGCGGGAAATATTCACTTCCCGGACCCGAAGACGCACCCCTGGGTACACGACCTTATAAAAGACCTTCTGATATTCCCGAAGGGCACATTCAAGGACACCGTGGACGCCCTGGTGCAAGGCATTCTCTACTTGATGGATAAGCCGACCACCACCGGACCACCGAAGAACACAACACTCTCCAAAGAGAGCTACTGGCGCGGAAGATAACCAAAGCATTATACAAGTACGGTGCGAGCATCGGAAAAGCACAGAACTATCCTCGCCTTAACCCTCAAACCTTATACCTTAAACCTTAACCCTCAAATGGGGAACCTTAAACCTTCAATACGGCAAGTGGCACCCTTCCCGGTGCTTTTGCAATATAACAACCCGAAGAAAGGAGGAAACACAATGGCAAACAGCATGAAAGAACTCGGTCGCCTCGGTCAGAAACGATACGGCGGCTTTTTTTACGAGGAATTCCTGAAGGAGCTGCAGGGCAGAAAAGGCATCGCGGTCTACCAGGAGATGAGCGAGAACGACGACGTCGTCGGCGCTATTCTCTTTGCGATCGAAATGCTAATACGCCAGGCAATCTGGGACGTGCAACCAGGCGGAACCACACCGGCAGACGAAGAAGCGCGAGACTTCGTGCTCTCCTGCATGGACGACATGAGCGACACCTGGAGCGATACCGTCTCGGAAATCCTCTCATTCTTAACCTACGGCTGGAGCGCCCACGAAATCGTCTACAAGCGACGCTGCGGCAAGCGGAAAGACCCGCGCCTTCGCAGTAAGTACACAGACGGTCTCATCGGTTGGCAGAAGCTCCCCATCAGAGCGCAAGAGACGCTCTACGAATGGCTGTACGACGGCAACGATAACATCGTCGGTCTGGTACAGAACCCGCCTCCGGACTTCGGACTGATTAACATCCCGATCGAGAAGCTCCTGCTTTTCAAGACCAAGAGCCGCAAGGGCAACCCCGAAGGACGAAGCATCCTGCGAAACGCATACCGCGACTGGTACTTCAAGCGCCGCATTCAGGAGATCGAAGGCATCGGTATCGAAAGAGACCTCGCCGGACTTCCCACAATGACCGCGCCGGAAGGACTGAACATCTGGGACGAAGAGGATCCGGAAATGGTCGCAATGCGAGCAGCTGCAGAGCGCGTCGTTCAGAACATCAGACGCGACAGCCTCGAAGGACTGGTCGTGCCGAACGGCTGGAAGGTGGAGCTTTTGAGCACCGGCGGACGCCGGCAGTTTGACACCAGCGCCATCATCGAGCGCTACGACAGCAGAATCGCCATGACGGTACTGGCGGACTTCATCCTGATGGGACACCAGAGCGTCGGCAGCTTCGCGCTTTCGAGCGACAAAACGAAGATGTTCAGCATGGCGATCGGCTCATACCTCGACATTATCTGCGAAGTTTTCAACAACGTCGCAATTCCCGCCCTTATCGATATAAACGGCGACCATTTCGCAGGCATCACGGACTACCCGCAGCTGACACACGGCGACGTGGAGGACGCGAACCTCGAAAAACTGGGCAACTTCATCAACCAGATGGTAGGATGCGGCGTCTTGATCCCGGACGAAGGTCTGGAGGATTTCGTCAGAGACGCAGCCGGAATGCCGGAACGCCTCGAAGACTGGGACGACAAAGAAGACACGTCGGCCAGCGACGGCGGTACCGACCCGAACGGCAACCAGAAAAACCCCACAAAGCCTCCCAGCTCCAACGTCTCCCCGGATGACGACGACCTCGACACCGAGGAAGAAGACGCAGAAGACCTGGAAAAAGCCAAAAAGGCACGCCAGAGGCTCGGAAGGAAGGCGAGACGATGAAACATACCCATAAACACAAAAGGCTCGCCAAAGCCAAAACAAGGAACCAGAGGAACGCTCTGCACCGCTTGAATTCATTTCTGAATGCGAATCAGCGGAAGCCGGTGCGCCTCCTCATTTCCATGTGGAAGGACCAACAGCAGGCTATCACATACAAGCAGCTGCGCGAAGCAATTCTCCTCGGATACATGACCGAGGAAGAATTCACGAACTGGCAGGACGACTACGTGGCGTTTTTCAACACCCACCTGAAGCCGATACTTGACAGCGCAACCTTCAAAGGCGGCAAGGACATCGCGGCCGCGCTTCTTCAGAACCCCGACCTCTATATGCCTATGACCACCGGCATCGACAACTGGATCACTGTCCACGGCGCCGAATGGATCACGCAGATGAGCGACGAAGCGAAGGAAGCGGTCTCCAGCATGATCCACTACACCGCCAAAGGACACATGACCGTTGACGAACTCGCCCGAATCATCAGACCGACCATCGGACTGACAGAACCCCAGGCGCTCGCCAACGCGCATTATTACGAGAAGGTAAAGGCGAAGCTCATGGAGGATAATCCCACCATGAAGGAAACCACCGCCGCCAAGCGAGCCAGAGAGGCGGCCGCACGGTACGCCGGAAGGCAGCACCGGGAGCGCGCTCAAATGATAGCCGAAACGGAGCTGGCGTATGCCTACAACAAAGGTGCAGACGACGCAATTCACCAGGCGCAGGACGCAGGACTGCTCCCCAGGATGAAAGCGGTATGGAGCACAGCGGACGACGAAGGGGTCTGCGGAATATGCGGCGCCCTGGATGGCGTCGCGGTAGACCTCGGCGACAGCTTCGAGTACCAGGGCAAAAGCCTATACGGTGGACAGAAGCAAACCCCGCCTGCACACCCACGCTGCAGATGCGCCATCTGCTACGAAGAAGCAGAATAGGAGGAACGACAATGTTCACATTCAAGGAGACTCTGAAAAAGGAGCCAATCGGAAAAGCGTCCGGGGTAACCGGGCGATTTAAGATAGCAAAATCGGACGACGACAAACGCCTCGCCTTCGGCTGGGCAAACGTCTCCGTGAGCGCCGCCGGAGAGCAGCTGGTCGACTGGCACGAAGACATGATCGACATCGAAGAGCTGGAGCAGGCGGCTTATAAATTCGTGGAGCTTTACCGCGAAGGCGGAGAGATGCACGAACGCGGCGGATGCGCCGTCCTCATTGAGAGCATGGTATTCACCAAAGAGAAGCAGGCTGCCCTCGGACTTCCCGAAGGCACCGTCCCGGAAGGCTGGTGGATCGGTTTCTACGTAACCGACGACGACGTCTGGGAAAAGGTCAAATCCGGAGAATACCCGATGTTCAGCATCGAGGGCGAAGCCATCAGAGAGCCGGTCGAAGAGCCTGCCGCAGGAGCCGAAGCGTAAGCTCGGCAAATTACCGGCAAATTAAAAACCCTGATAAATAGAGGGATGCCGCACCGTCGGCGCCCTTTGTTTATAAATTCAGCAAGAAAGGAGGAAAACCAGTGGCAAAATCGAAACTCAAGGACCTGAAAATCACGAAGGTAGACTTCGTGGATGCTGGCGCCAACCAGCAGGCGGACGTTCTTCTCTTCAAGAACAAAGAGGGAGCACCCGCACCCGCAGCGGCAGAACCTGCTCACCAGAGCATGGTGAAGCGCTTCCTGGCGGGAGTGATGTCCATCGCAAAGCGCGAAGGCATCGAGCAAACGGAAATCGAGGAAATCGCCAAAGGATGCGACGCGGAGACTTTCGATGAGAAATTCCAATCCGCACAGCTCCGCAAGACGACCGACGAAATCTGGGACTTCTGCTATTTCCTGCAGGATAGCCTCTGCTCCATCGTCCGCGATGCCGACGTGGCAGTCGCCGACAAAGGCACGATGATGAGTCAGAGCCTCGCTGAATTCAACGAAGCGGTCACGGCCGCAATCGCACTCTGGGCAAGCGGCACACCCACAAAGGTGTTGAAATCCGCGCCCGAAATGACTGCCGAACAGATAGAAGTCGCCAAAGCAAGGCTGGCGGCTATTATCGCCAAATCCACCGGCACAGAACCTGCCGGAACCACAAACCCTGGCACCGATCCGGTGACCAAAACAACGAAAGGAGTCGACGAAGACATGAAAATCGACAAGAGCAAACTCACCCCTGAAGAGCTCGCTGCTCTCGAAGCGATCGAGAAGAAGGCTGGCATTCAGGAAGAACCCGCCGCTACTGACCCCGTGGCAAAGTCCACAGAGCCTGCGGCAACTGAACCCGCTGCTGAACCTGCAGCAACCGATCCCGCTCCTGCTGCCGAGCCTGCCGGCAACGAGGACATCTACAAGGGTCTCCACCCTGCCGTAGCCGCTGAATTGAAGGCGCTCCGCAAGAGAGCCGACGAAGCAGAGGATCGCGAGCTCGCAGAGGTAGCCAAGAAGTACGAGATCATCGGCAAGAAGCCTGAAGAACTCGTTCCTCTCTTCAAGAGCCTCAAGGCAGCCGGCGGCGCAGCTTACGACCAGATGATCGCCGTTTTGGACGCTTCCGTTCAGACCGTCGAGAAGTCCGGCGCATTCAGCGAAATCGGCAAGAGCACCAGCGGCGGTCAGTCCGACGCATGGGCACAGATCGAGAAGCACGCTGAAGCAATTCAGAAGAGTGCTCCTACTATGACCTGGAACCAGGCTATCGACAAAGCCTGCGAACAGCACCCTGAACTCGTAGCCGAATACGAGACCAACAGATAAGGAGGAGAAATCATGAGCTATTTCGGAACTACTATCAACGACAGCGCCACCATCGTGGGCGCAGCCGCAGCGGCACTCGAAAACAACGCGTTTCTTGCCGCTAAATTCGACAGCAACGGCAAAATCGCCGTAGCTAACACCAAGGGCGAGAACGCCGTCGGCTTATTCCTCGCAGCAGAGGAAGGCATCAAAGCCGGCGAGGACGTAACCGTCCAGATCAAGGAGTGCGGTCTCTGGAAGGCTGGCGAAGCCGTAAAAGCCGGGGACGAACTCACCACAGACGCCAACGGTAAAGCCATCAAGGCTACTGCTGGCAATTTCATCACCGCTATCGCGCTTGAAGCAGCCAACGCCGCAGACGACGTCATCAAGGTACAGATCGTCAAGGCTGGCTACAAGGCGTAACCGCTAAAGGAGGATACCAACAATGAAAAACACTAACGCAGGCATCCAGAGCGCAATCGCGAAAGGCTGGAAGCCTAACAACTATTTGACAAATATGTCAATGGCGCATTTCGCCAACCCCGCAGACTTTGTCGCAACGAAGATCTTCCCGATCTGCCCCGTTGCACAGAGCTCCAGCTACTACTACAAATTCAGCAAGGCAGACCTCGCTCGCGACAACGTGAGCCGCAAGCCTGCCTTCGGTAAGGTTCAGCCTGCCATCATGGGTCAGACCGACGACACCTACAAGTGCGAAGTCGATCAGATCATCGTGGGCATCGACCAGATCGCAACTCTCGACTTCCAGAGAGCTCACGCTCCTGGCGTAGCCGATCCTCGCCGCGCGAAGGTTCGCTTCGCAACAGAGCAGATGCTCCTCCACCAGGACATCCTCTTCGCGAACAACTTCTTCAAAGCTGGCGTATGGGCAAACGAGTGGTCCGGTGTTGCTGACGGCGCATCCGACGGCGAGAAGAAATTCCTCAAGTTTACTGACGCCAACTTCGATCCCGTGAACTTCTTCGACGCACGCAAGAAGGACATCAAGCTCTCCGGCCGCAGAACTCCTAACAAGCTCTGCCTCGGCGTGGATGCCTTCAACGCATTGAAGAACCACGGCGACATCATCGAGCGCGTGAAGTACACCGGCAGCACCGCAAACCCTGCGACTGTCAACGAGCAGGTTCTCGCCCAGCTCTTCGGCTTCAAGGAAGTCGTTGTGCTTGAGAGCACCTACAACTCCGCAGGCATCGGCGGCGAGAACATGGAATTCATCTGCGATCCCGCCGGCGCTTTGCTTTGCTACGTAACTGACGCACCTGCCATCGACGAACCTTCTGCCGGTTATATCTTCACTTGGGATATGCTCGGCAACGGCCAGCACGTGGCATTCGACCAGTACGAAGGCGAGAAGGGCACCCACAGCGAATTCATCGAAGGCTTGATGTCCAGCGACATGAAGAAGACCTGCGACGACCTCGCTATCTACTTCAAGGAATGCGTATAAGGAGGGGCGAACAATGAACGGCTATATTGCACTTAAATCCATTACTCTCTCCGGCGTCGCTTACGCCGCAGGAGACAGCATCCCGGCTGACGCCGTTCTCCCTTCCCGCGTTCCCGCTCTTATTCGCACCAAGTCCATCGCTCGCGCAAACGAGCACCCCGCAGAAGCGCAGAAAACGCCCCAGGACGACGCGAACAACTTCGGAGGGGTAAACTTACCCATCCACACCGAAGACGGCATCCTGGAGCTTCCTGCGAGCGGTGAGGACATCGTGAAGGCGGTCGAGGTCATGCAGATGAACGCAGACGATGCCGCAAAGGCAGTCGGCGACATTGAGTCGGAGACGGCTCTCATCATCATTGACGCCTGCGAAAGCAGAAAGACTGTCAAATCAGCCGTAAAGGCAAGAGCGGAAGAACTCAACGCAGCAGCTGAAGGCGACGGCGACGATGACCAGGACGGTCAGAACGGCGCCGACGGTACCGGCACGGAGGGAGACACCGAAGACGGCGGTGATGAGTAATGGCAAGATACACCTACTCATACGACGCCACCAAAATCGGCGAACGCGGAAAGGATAGGATGCGCTTCGAGCTCGGCGACATTATGGTCGAGGGCATGGAGCAGACGTCCGCCCTTTCCGACGAAGAGTACAACGCCATCATCCAGGCATACCCCGGCAAGTGGAAGAAGGCGAAGCTGGCGCTCATCGAGAGCATCATGCGACGCTTTTCTTACGAGGTGGACACCGACGTGGGTCCGCTTTCCCTTTCCCTTCGCCAGAGATATGACGACTGGAAGGCGATGTACGACCAGCTGAAGAAAGAGGTCTGCGCGGCTACCGTTCCCAGCGCAAACCCGGCGGCGATAAACGGTGGTCATTACTTCACAGAAGGAATGCACAACAACCCGAACGCCGGAGGAACGGAGGCGAAAGGAGGCGGCCGTCGTGTTTTACCATAGACCTGAAAACCTCTGGAAGGATTTCGTGGTCGAGAGCAAGACTGAAAGCACGACAAGCCGAGGACGCGCGGCAAATTCCTACGATACCGAGCACCCCGAATACATCCACGCCATATTGTGCGGCGCCACTCCCAGCGAGAAATTGAAATACCACCAGATGGGACACCCGATAACCCACGTTATAAGCCACCGAGGAAAGCCGAAAGCCAAAGAGGGCGACCGGCTCATACTCCAAAATCGCGCATTTTATGTGCAGGGCGTGGACGATCCGGGCGACCAGGGACTCTGGGCAATTTACTACGCGGAGGAAAGGAGCGACGCTCACGATGGAAATCAACTGGAGTAAGCAAGAGGCGGCGGTACAGAATCGCATCAAGGAAGCCGTGAGAGACGCCAACACGAAGGCACAGTCGTGCGCCGTCCGAGCTTCCAACCACCTACGCAATGCCGCCCTGACAGTCCTTCGAGGACAGCGCAGCGGCAGGCGGTACAAAAAGCCGCACACCAAGACCTACTACACCGCATCGGCGCCGGGAGAGCCACCGGCGGTACGGACCGGAATGCTCCGCATGAGCTGGGGCATGAAAGCCGAGGGCGACGGCAAGGGCAACTACACAGCCGGAATCTACACCGACGTGCCCTACGCAGAAGACCTCGACACCGGCACACCGGGCGGAAAGATAAAACCACGTCCGTACAAAGACAAGATCATCGAGACAGCCAAGCCGAAGGTCGTCTCGGTTTTCGCAGAGCTCGAAACAAAGTGAGAGGAGGAAAGCCATGTCGATTACCACAAACACCACCGCGCCGTCATTCAATGGTGCGAAGGTTCAGAAGGGCGACTTCATCAGAGCGAAATACCGCTCCTGGGAGAAGCCGCACAACGGTCTCGTAGCAAACGTGACCGAGGACGAAATCCGCGTCCTTTACGTGCCTGACATCGGGAACGTGACGAACTACTTCGTCATTCCGATCGCAGAGGTCGCAGAAGGACTCTGGACGCTTTCGGTCAGCGCCGATATGAAGACCGTGGAAACGGAGGGCGGAAACGATGACGCTTGAAGATTTAATCTACCAGCGGCTGACACAGCACCCCTCCCTCATTAAGAAGCTGGCGAAATACGCCAGCGCTCCGGCCGTATTCTTTCAGAACGCACCGGACGACAAGGCACAAGGCTGGAAAGGGCGCCTGCAGTACCCGCGTATCGATTACGTCGTGGATCTGCAGCACAACCCGGAGAGAAAAACCAGCGGCTCCCTCACCCTGAACATCTGGAGCACAGAAGAAGCAGGCGTAACGCCGCCGGAGGAACTGGAGCCGATCGTGCGCCAGCTCTTATGCGGCGTTTTTCTAAAGCCGCAAGACGCTCCCCCTTATGCTTTGTCATGGGCAAGGAGTGAACCGTTCGACGCACCCAGAGAAGGCACAGACGGAATCGTCATAGGTGCAACGATCATCTTCGACGTTTTCGCGTTCCCTTCCCAGGTCACAACGGATCCCGACCCCATTCTGGCAATAAACCAATTCGCAAAACAGCTGATACCGTGCGCCACCGTCATCGGCAAGGACGACCTCATGGCAGAGACCGTCCCGACGGAGAAAACCCCGGCGCTTTATTTCCGACTGGAGACGATGAGAAACCAGCGAGAGACCAACACCGTCGCATGGATGGATGCGGTCATTGCAGGTCACGTCTTCGCCGGAGGCGAGGAGACCACCTGGATCAGAGCCATCGTAGACGCGCTGGCGCTGAACGGAGAGGTAACGATGCTCGACACGTCCCCGATGTTTATCACAACGCTGACGGCAGACAGCACCCTCAACGCCACATCTGCAGGACAGCTCCGGATCGGCGTCCGCTTCGGACTTTTGCGAAGGAAACCACTACCCCATGTACTGCACAACGCAAACATGGAGCAAACCAAAGGAGGCGAGTAATATGGCAGCAGCTAAAAAAGCACCCGAAGTCGTCCAGGAACCGGAATACACCGTGGAGGAATTCGCGGCGAACCCTTCCGCAGTCTTCGGTGAAGCCATATCGCCCGATATCGTAACAGCAGCGCTGCGTGTGGCGGGCGTTAAGAAGACCACAAAGAGCGCAGCAAAAACCATCATCAACAAATTCAGATCGAAGGAGGTCAAGTAACCTATGGGAACTTTCACTATTGGAGAAACCAAAGTCCGCCCTGGCGAGTACCATCGCTTTGAAAATGCTGGCGGCATTCCCACCGCAGGTGCGACCAACGGAATCGTAGCTGGCGTAATTCGCGCCAACTGGGGACCGCTCAACAAGGCGGTAGTTTTCGATCCGAGCACAGACGTGAAGGCGGTATTCGGTAAAGGACAGACCGAAGACCTCATCAGCGCAATGTTCGAGGAAGGAAACTCGAAGGGATACTTCGTCCGCTGCGGTACCGGTGGTACCTACGGCTCCATCACGCTGAAGGACAACGCAGCCGAGGCAGCTGACGCCGTGAAGATCACGGCTAAATACGTCGGCGACCGCGCGTTCACCGTCAGCATCAGAGACAGCTTGACAAACGACGCAAAGAGAGAATGCATCATCTACGACGGCACTACCGAATTTGAGAAGATCGAATTCGCGAAGGGTGCCGAAGGCGGCGAAGCAGCTGCTCTTGTTGCGGCTTTTGCAGCTTCCGAAAACTTCACAGCACAGAAGGTAGCCGACGGCTCCGGCGTCCTTGCCTCTGTAACGCAGTCCGCGTTCACAGCCGGCACTAACCCGACCGTTGACACCGAGGCATACTCCACCGCCCTCAACGCATTGGAGCCTCACACTTACAACGTGCTCTGCGTAGACACCGAGGACGTCGCAGTCCATGCGGTCGTTCACTCTTTCATCAAGAGAACCTTCGCAGCAGGCGCGTATCCCATGACTGTCCTCTCCGAAAAGTCCAGCACCGAGAACACCCTCGACGTGAGAATGCAGCACGCTGCAGCTTTCAACGACGCGAAGATCATCTACGTGCTGAACGGCGGCGAAGACACCAGCGGCAACAAGAAGGAAGGCTACATCAACGCTGCCAGAATCGGCGGCATTATCGCGGCCGTTCCTTCCAACCAGAGCGTAACTCACTACGTCGTGAGCGGCTACGCTGACCTTGCGGAAACCCTCACCAACACGCAGATCGAGAAGGCGCTCCTCTCCGGCTGCATCGTTTTGACAAAGAACAGCAGCGGCCAGGTATGGATCGAGCAGGGCATCAACACCCTCATCACTCCTTCTGGCAACGAGGACGAAGGCTGGAAGAAGATCCGCCGCGTAAAGACTCGCTTCGAGCTTATGCAGCGCATCGGCGACACAACCGACGCCCTCATCGGCAAGATCAACAACGACACCGACGGCAGAGCCGCCATCGTAGCAGCTGGTCAGTCGGTAATCGATACCATGATCGCCGAGAAAAAGCTCGCTCCCGGTTCAATTATGACCGAGGACGGCGCAAATCCTGCGAAGGGCGACAGCGCATGGTTCGTCATCGCGGTAGACGACATCGATAGCATCGAGAAGATCTACCTGACCTACCGCTTCCGCTTCTCCGCAAATTAACGAAGGGAGGACACCTAAATGCTTAATCAGAGAGGACCGATCGATACCAGAAAGGTATTGACCGGCAAAGACGGCGCTCTTTACAACGACGCAGGCGTAATGCTCGCAACCGTTGAGAGCTTCCAGGCGCAGGTTAACGTAACCAACGCCAAATACCAGCCGCTCGGCGACGCGCAGGAGCATGAAGCCTTCCAGGCTTACTCCGTAACGCTTACCTTCTCCCAGATCGTCATTGAAGACGACGCATTCATCGTCGAATTCATGAACGCTTTGAAAGCAGGTACCATGCCGAGCTGGAACTTCCAGGGGCTCATGAAGGGCAGAAACGGCTCGGAGCAGCGCATGAACTACCGTTCTTGCGTACCTTCCGGCACCATCGACCTTCAGAACGTCACAGTCGGAGACATTCTCAAGAGAGCGTGGAGCTTCTTCGTAAACGAACCCCCTGCTCTCCAGAAGCTGCTCACCGCAGATTGATAACAATCGCCCCATAACACACGGCAGGGGCGGGTAAAACTGCCCCTGCTTATTTTTTTATAACGAAAAGGAGGACACGACCATGTCTGAAACCAAGAAAAACACAGCCATCGAAGAAGTCGAGATGGACAAAGAAACCAACGAAGGTATCATGAGAACCTACGAGGACGACATCCTCGGCGGCTTGCTTGCCGCAGCTGACTACATCAACGATGAGGACGAAATCGTTCCCATCGAGATCGCCAGAAACGGCGTCGTCTTGATTAAATTCCGCATCAGACCTCTCTCCGAAGAAGAGTACGTCAAGTGCAAGAACCGCCACACCAAGTACATCCGCAACAAGCAGATCGGCATCAAGATCCCCGAAGACACCGACACCGCTATGTACCGCAACGCCCTCATTTACCAGGCAACCATCCCGGAAGACCGCGAGAAGGTCTGGGACAACAAGGCAGCGTGGAAGAAGCTCGACGTGCTCAACGGAACCGAACTCATCGGCAAGGTGCTCAAGGCTGGCGAAAAAGACGCAGTCTGCGACAAGATCGACACCATCAGCGGCTACAGCGCTATGGCTGAGGAAGTCGCAAAAAACTAATACTGGCCGGAGGCAAGGCAACGGTTCTCCATCACATTTTTCAAAGGCAAGGGATAACACCGGACGAAGTGATGGCAAAACCGCCCGGCGTCCGTGCCTTTATGTTCGCCTCCACCAGAGTGCAGGTGGAAGCGGAAAATAACAAGCTTCATGGAGAGGAGGAATCGTAATGGCAGCTGAAGCATTCCGAATCGAAATACCCATTCACGTCGAAGACAAAACCGACCCCGGCGTCAGCAAGGCGACGGAGAAGATGAACAAATTCGACAAGCAGAATGAGAAGACCAAGAAGCGGCTCGATCAGATGAACAAGACGAAGTGGCAGGTCGCCATTGAAGCGGTCGATAAAGTGACCAGCGTCGTGAGCAAGATCGGAACCACCGTCAGGGGCGTCGCCGGCAGGGCGTGGAGCTTTACGATGGGCGTCGTAGATAAAGTCACGGCACCCGTCAAGAAGATGATATCAGTCCTGGGCGATATGCTCGGCATTTCAACAGCCGTCTCGACAGTCCTCGCGGGTCTCTCGATCAAGAACGCATTAGAGGCGTCCGCCGAATCCTCCCGAATGCTGGCACAGCTGCAAGTGTCGGCAAAGAACATGGGAATTGACGACAGCGGAATCCAGAAGATCCTGGATAAAGCCTCGCAAATCCAGCAAACCACGATGTACTCGGACGACGCAATGACCGGCGCAGCTGCCGAACTTGCGACGTACTTCGAGGACACCGAAGCCATCACCCGAATGATGGATACCGTAATCGACTACGCGGCCGGTATGTCCGGAGGCGTGGAACTTTCCACGGAGGAAATCATCGACTACACCACCAACCTCGCGAAGATGACCACCGGAGCCTACGACGCCATGACGAAGAAAGGCTTCGAGGTAACTGACGCCCAGAAGAAGATCCTCGAAACCGGCACCGACATGGAGAAGGTAGCCGTAATCGAGAGCATCATCCAGGAGAACTGGGAAGGAATGGCGCTCGCCATGAGCAACACCCCGACCGGACAGCTCACCAAGATGAAGAACTCCTTCGGCGACATCAGCGAAATGATAGGCGACAAATTATCCCCAGGGGTAACGAGCCTCTTCAGAATGCTGAACAACAAGATGCCGACCATCTCCAAACTCCTCGAAGGCGGCGCAGATGCAGCAGGAGCGTGGCTGGAAGAATTCATGCCAACGCTTGAGGACTGGATCGACAGCGCCATCGAGTGGGTGGACAATTTCGGAAAGCGCGTAAGCGAAGTACTGGGCAGCGACGAATTCAAGAAAGCTGACCTCTTCGGAAAAGTCAAAATCGCGTGGAACAAGATCATCGCGGAACCCTTCAGCGAATGGTGGGACAGCACCGGCAAGGCGTGGTTCGCGGAGAAAATGAACGGAGTCGGCGAAGCCATCGGCTCCGGACTGACGACTGGACTACTCGCACTACTCGGAATCGACCTCGACAAAACCCTGCAGGACGGTACCAGCGTAGGCGGAGCGTTCATCGAAGGCTTCAAGAAAGGCTTTGACACCGAAAAAATCACCGAAGCTCTGAAGGAATGGGCAGACAACAACAAGGAGGTCGTGATAGGCATCGGCGCCGTGGTAGGCTTCAACCTTATCACCGGAATCGCCGGCAAGCTCAACGACCTGATCTCCCTCTTCAGGAAGGACAGCGGCGGATCCTCCGCAGCTGACACCGGAAGCCTCGGCGCAATGACGGTAACAAGCACAACCACGACCGTCAACGGTACCGTGGTCAACGTTTACGGTGCAACCGTGAACAACGCCAGCGGCAGCGGCGTAGGAACTGCCCTGAAGAACTTCCTGCCTTCTCTGGCAGGCGGAGCTGCAGGAACCGGTCTCCTTCTCGGCGGCGGAAAAACCATCGCCGGACTGCTCGGAAGCGGCGGAGCCAAGATCGCAGGTCTCCTCGGAGGAGGAACTGCGGCCGCAGGAGGCACCGCAACCGGACTGACAGCTGCAGGTAGCTGGTTGAGCAAACTGCTGACCCTCGGCTCGACTTCTTCTGTAATTGGCGCAGACGGAACCCTTCTCGCCGTTCAAGGAGGACTGGGCGGAACCCTCGGCAGCTTTGCAGGCGCTCTCGGAAGCGGAGCCTCAACAGCGGCAGGAGCCGCAGCGGTAGGCGGCGCATCCATCAGCGGCATCATCGGCGGCATTCTCGGTCTCGGCTCGGCAGCGATCGACCTCTTCCAGGGTATCGGCAAGAGCAAAGAGGGAGACAAGAAGGCAGCCAAAGACGAATACTGGAAGGCAGGAACCAAGACTGGTATGGTCGGCGCAGGCGCAGGCATCGGCGCAGGCATTGGCGCACTCTTCGGAGGCGTTGGCGCAGGACCCGGAGCACTCATCGGCGCAGGCATCGGCGGAATTATTTCGCTTTTCACCGGCGACAAAGCCGGCAAGGCACTCTCCGACGGTTCAGACGAAGGCGGCTGGCTTTCCAACGCGTGGGAAGGCACGAAGAAATTCTTCAAGGAAGACCTCGGAAAATTCTTCACGCAAACCATCCCGAAAGGCTGGAACAGCTTCTGGGGAGCAATCTCGAACTTTTTCACGACCACAATCCCGACCTGGTGGGGCGGCTTGAAGGAGAAGGTCTCGACCTTCTTCACAGAGACGATCCCGGAGAAATGGGACGAAATGTGGGAAGGGATCGGCGCCTTCTTTACGGAAGACGTGCCATACGCCATAGGCTACGCCTGCGGTAAGATCGAGATATTCTTCACCGAGACAATCCCTGGCTTCTTCGGAGACCTCTGGGACGGAATCAGCACATTCTTCTCTGACACGCTGCCTACCTGGGCAAGCGACGTCTGGAATAACCACATCGTCCCATTTTTCACAGAAACCATCCCCGAATTCTTCGGCGGAATCTTTGAAGCTATCGGAACCTTCTTCACCGATACCCTTCCCACCTGGGCGTCGGACGTTTGGAACAACTCGATCGTTCCATTCTTCACCGAAGACATTCCGAACTTCTTCAGCGGACTGTGGAATTCAATATCAACATTTTTCACGGACACCCTGCCGACGTGGGCATCGGATACGTGGAATAACCATATTGTGCCCTTCTTTACGGAGAGCATCCCGTCCTTTTTCTCAACCCTCTGGAATTCGATCTCGACGTTTTTCACAGAGACGCTGCCTACCTGGGCAAGCAACATCTGGAACAACAACATCGTGCCGTTTTTCACGGAGACAATCCCTGGCTTCTTTGCGAGCATCTGGGACGCCGTGACGAAATTATTCACAGAGGCGATCCCGACCCTGGCATCGAACATCTGGGGAGCCATCAGCGGATGGTTCAGCAGCATCGGCGACTGGTTCGGCGACGTTTGGGACAAAGTGAGCGGCTTCTTCGGAGCCGGCTATAACGACGCGAAAGGCAAGCACGCATGGGGCGGCATTATGCACTCCCCGCACGTGGGACTTGTCGCAGAAGACGGACCCGAAGCAATTATTCCTCTTTCGCCCAGCAAGAACGCAAGAGGACTCGACCTCTGGATGAGAGCCGGCGAACAGCTCGGCGTCAGACCTTACGCAGAAGGCGGAATCGTGGGAGATATCCCCGAAGATATTCCGGTCTCAACCTTCAGCGGATCCGGCGGAGGAAACAACGTCGAAATCAAGGTAGAGGTCAACCCGCAATTTGTAATTGAAGCCAAAGACGCAGGCTTTGATGGCGAGAGCTTGATAGCCGTCATCAAGGCACACATCCGCGAACTGGTGGACGACATCGGCGATGAGCTGGCAGACCGCCTCGCTCGCGTCTTTGCAAATATGCCTGTGAAGGGAGGAGCGTAACGCATGGATTTATACCTGACCGAAAAAGACACCGGCTGGAGACTTTCATGGTGCCTCCTCCCGGAAAAGGTGAAAGCGAAGGCAGACAGCGACTTCATCACCTACAAATTCATCAACATCGGCGAAGTTAAAATACCGAGCGGCCAGAAACTCCGCACATTCTCATGGAGCGGCACATTCCCCGGACCGGCGATGCGTCAGATGCCGTTTGTAAAGACGGCGCTCTACCATTCACCGAAGGAAATGATAACGTGCATCGAGAAGTGGAGAACGAACCGCACGGAGCTGGTTCTGATGCTTACCGAGACACCGATATACGCCAACGTCTATCTGAAGTCCTTCACCTACGAGCCGACCGGCGGCGTGGGCAACTACGACTACACGATAGAATTCATCGAGGCGAAAGCGGCGACGGTTTATACCATCACGGAAGCGCAGACCACCCAGAGCGCCCAGAATTCGAACGTAGCGAGCGGATCGAGACCGACGACTAATTCTACCAACACTCCGACAAAATCGGAGCAGACGAAGACGTACACGGTCAAGAAGGGCGACTGCCTCTGGAACATCGCAAAGGCGAAGCTCGGCAGCGGAGCCAAGTACACGGAAATCTACGCGCTGAACAAAAAGACGATAGGATCAAACCCGAACCTCATCAGACCGGGAATGGTTCTGCTCTTGCCTTATTAAGGAGGTGCAGCACGGATGATTGACGTCAGCAAAATCGCATACAAGACCTATCTGCTCCGGGAGAACGGCGAACAACTGGACATCACCGGAGCCTCAACGGACGTCGGCTGGGAGGAAAACGAGGGAGAACTCGCACAGCGTGTCTCCCTCAACCTCGCCAACGTCGTCCACAAAGGCAGCAGAATGTCGAGCCTGGCAAAGCCGAACTGCTACATCATCGTGAAAGCCGAATACGGCGGAAAATCCGAAGAGGTAGCAAGAGGCAAAATCACGGACTGGGCACCGGCGCGCTCCAGCACGTCGGACGCCCTCGACCTTCTCGGCTATGACGAACTATTCGACCTGCAGGGATCGCAAGACAACCGATACATCAGCGCAGGCGTAGGCACCAAAACCGCCCTGATGGGTATTTTTAACGACTGGGGAATCCCGGTGGAAAAGTACGAAGGACCGGACGTCTCGCACGCGAAGACCACCTTCAAGAACGAATACCTATCAGACATCGCCCTGGAGCTCCTGGAGACCGCCCATAAGCACGGAGGAGCAGACTGCATCATCCGCGCCAAAAAGGGCAAGGTCTCGGTCATTCCGAAAGGCAGCAACTCAACCATTTACTGCTTCGAGGAAGAGAAAAACCTCGAAATGACCAAGTACAAGATCAGCACCGGGGACATGGTAACGGTCGTAAAAGTCGTAGCTTCGGAAGACGACGACGGCCGCCAAGCGGTAGAAGCCATCATCAACGGCAAGACGGAGTACGGCAAGCGCCAGAAGATCTACGTCCGCGATGACGACGACTCCCTGGCGACCGCCACAGCTGCAGCAAAGGAAATCCTCAAGGAAGAAGGCGAACCTGAAGAGACAATGAGCTTCAAAGCACCAGACATCCCCTGGCTTCGCAAAGGAGACAAGGTGAAGGTGACCGCCCGCGTTTTCACCGGGTACGCTCTTGTTGTTTCCATTCAGCACAACGCCTCCAACAAGTCCATGAGCATGGGACTGGTGAAATACAACGCCGACGCCATCAAGGGCAGCGGCGCCGTACAATCCACGACCACCAAGAAGGACTACAAGGTCGGCGATATCGTCAACTTCAACGGAGGAAACCACTACTACACGTCGCAGGACGCAAGTCCGCGCGGCGGCAACAGAACCGGCGGCAAAGCAAAAATCACCGCCATAGCAAAAGGAGCCAAGCACCCATACCACCTCATCGGCGGCGCTTATAACAACGTCGGCGGCAGCAGTAACGTCTACGGCTGGGTAGATGCTGGCTCGTTCAGTTAAGGAGGCGAGGACATGGACGAAGGAATGAACAAGCTCGCAAGAGTGCTCCACGGCCGAATACAAGGCGAACGAGAAGCGCACAGCTCCCTCGTGCTTGACTTCGGAGAAATCCAGAAGGACTACAGCCTCCTCACCAACACATACCCGATACCGATCCCGAAAGCGGACTACCTCGTTCTCGAAGACTTAACCCTCGGAGAGACCGGGACGAAGCTCACAACAACCACCCAGAATGGCGCACACACCCACGGCAACAACGGAAGCCACGGAGGACACCTCGCAGGCGACGGATCCCATGAGCACGAAAGCAGCGGAACCCACAGCCACACCGTCCTCATTCCAGAAAAGCTCCGCTGGCTCAAGCCTGGCGACCGCGTCCTGGTGGCGTGGGTCCAGCACGACGCCATCGTCGTGGGAAGAGTCCGCCCGGCGACTGACATCGGATAGGAGGCGAAATCATGGCAGAAAAGAACCTATTCCCCGTCTTTGACGTGCCGGAGATCTCGGCGCCTACGCAGAGCGAAACGCGAACGTACAAACCGAGCGTATTCTTCGACTACGACAAGGGCGACTTCAGGCTTGATGGTGCCCATAAGATGACAGCCTCCACCGGCAAAGAAGCCTATATGCAATGGTGCCGCAAGGTCGTGATGACCGAGCGCGACGCCTTCCTCTCTTACAGCACCGACATCGGTGCAGAAAAAGAGGCAGCGCTTGCAGAAGGCGACCACGCCGCCGTGGAATCGGCACTCGAAAAAACCATCACAGAGGCGCTGATGGTCAATACCCACACCGAATACGTCCGAGGATTTGAATTCAGCTGGAGAGCAGACGCCCTCTACCTGGCATTCACGATCAAGGGCAAGGAGTGGGAAGAAGAGACAATAAGCGTCTCATTCTCAACGTAAGGAGGAAGAAGCATGGCACAGAATACCACATTCGTCCCGCCAGCCTGGCTTGAAGACCAGGACGCGGAGACGATCCACGCGCGAATGATGCAAAACCTCCCTGACGACATCGACGACACCGAGGGCGGATTTCCGTGGGATTTCACGAAGCCGTCAGCTCTTGAAAAAGCAGAGCTGCTCGAATTCCACATGATGGAGACCACCAAAATCATGCATTATATGTTCTCCTACGGAATCTACCTCGACTACCACGCAAAGGCGGTAGGCATCGCCAGAAAGGAAGCGAGCCGAGCTTCAGGCGTCCTGCAGATCACCGGCTCACCAGGAACGGTTATCCCGAACCGCTTCCTTTTTGCAGTCCCGGCATCCGGAGACACGGCGGCGATAACCTTCTACACAACAGAAGAAGCGATCATCAGCACCGACGGTGTGGCGATGGTTCCTATTGAGGCGACCGAAACCGGCACCATCGGGAACGTGGCAGCAGACACCATCATCATCATGGTGTCGCCTTCCGTTTCCGGCATCGAAAGGATCACCAACACCGAAAGCACCAGCGGCGGCGCAGCTGAAGAGGACGACGAATCGCTCCGCAGCCGAATCGGCGAAATATGCGAAGCGTCAGATGCCTCGTTCGTAGGCTGCGACAACGACTATATGCGCTGGGCGAAGGAGATCAACGGCGTGGGAGACGTTATCGTCATAGCAGAATGGAACGGACCCGGCACCGTGAAGGTCGTCGTCATGGACGCCAACGGACAGCCGGCAAATCCCAAAATCATCGAGGACGTGGAGAACCACATCATCGCGCCGAACAACCGACGCGCCAGACTGGCGCCGATCGGAGCAACGGTAACAATTACAGCACCGACGACGGTGAACGTCAACGTCGCCTGCGACCTTACCATCGCACCCGGCGAAAGCTACACCGCCATCGTGGCAGACATCGGAGAGAGCCTGAAGGACTACTTCGAGACAGCGCAGAAGGAAGGAGTCATCAAGCGAAACCGAATCGGCTCGATTATTATCGGCACCGACGGCGTAGCAGACTACGCCAACCTAACGCTCAACGGAGGAACCGACAACATCGCTCTCGCGCAGGATGAGTACCCGAACCTCATCGGGCAGTTTGCAACAGCAACCAGCAGCGCGGAGGTGTAACCCATGAAGAAAGACTTTGACATTGAACGCTTCCCAGAAAGCGAAAGCGCAAAACAAATGATGAGCCGCATCTCGCCGATTTATGAGAATTCATACGTCGGCAAGTGGCTCTTCGAGGTCATGGGCATCGAATGGGACCAGGCACGACAACTCGTAGAGAGCCTCCGTCAGCAATGCTTCCTCGAACAATGCACCTGGGGCATCAGATACTGGGAGCAGCGCTACGGTTTAGAGGTTGACGAAACAAAAGACCTCGAAACCAGACGCGCGGCGGTAATTGCGAAGCGCGGACGCAAGCAGCCGCTCACCCCAGCCACCCTGGAGGATATTCTGGAAGCGCTCACCGGAAGACCGGTGACGGTGAACGAAGACAACGGCAACTACACCTTCAAGGTTTCCATCGAAGAAGGAACCTCGACCGTGGACTACATCGCGGTCATCAAGAAGATCAACACCGTGAAGCCTTCACACCTCGCATATTCCATCGAGCTGCCCCGCAAGGGCACGCTCTCCATGTACTTCGCGGCCGCCGTCCACGAAATGAAGACGGTAGCAATCACGGAGTACGACGATAGAGGCGTTTCAGACGTCGTATGGCTTGTTGATGAACTCGGCAACACGCTGGCGGATGAAAATATGAACGTCTTTATTGACGACGAAAGGAGGCAAACATGAGCTTAATACCTCAACTCACAGACGCAGGTAGGGGTCTGCTTATTTCCGCGCTTTCCGGCAGTCCCCTGAACTTCACCAAAATAAAAATCGGCAACGGAACCGCGCCGGACAGTCCGTCTGCCGGTGACTTCTGGTACGACACAGAGAACGAAATTCTCTACGAGTACAAGGAGACGTGGAGCACCAGCGGAAGATCCATCACAGTCGGAGAATCCGCACCGGAGGAACCGTCAGAGAACGACCTCTGGTACAACACCACGAACAACACCCTCTACTACTTCGGAGAAGGCTGGGCAACCGAGACGGCAAACATCACCTGCTCAACCACACCCCCTCCTGAAGCAGAAAACGGCGACCGCTGGTATGACACAGCGAACGAAATCCTCTACGCATTCGGAAACAAATGGAACGAGGAGACCGGCGTCGTTATTACTTGCGCCCAGAACGCCCCAGAATCGCCGTCAGCGGGCGATTACTGGTACGACCAAGCAAACACCAAACTAAAGGTCTGCGCGGCTCTGTGGGGCGCAAAAGAGGGCGTAAACTTCACCATTGCAGACGCGGCACCCGAAACAGCTGCAGACGGCGACTACTGGTACGACTCCACCAACAACGTGCTGATGAAACACAACGGCACCGAATGGGCGGCAGACAATCAGAAATTCACCTACGCAGGCGTAGCACCGGAAGCGGCAGCTCTTGGCGACTGGTGGTACGACACTTCAACCGACAGCCTCAAGGAATACGCGCTCGGCTGGCAGAATGACGACCACGCCTTCAGCTACGGAATGAGCGCACCTGAAGCACCGAACCAGGGCGACTGGTGGTACGACACATCGCTCCACGTTTACGGTACCGGATGGGTACCCGACAACGCGACTGTATTCACCTACGGAAGCGCAGCGCCGGCAACACCGGCATCTGGCGAGTGGTGGTTTGACACCGCGTCGTCCATTCTCAAGGTTTACGGAATGCTCTGGCTGAACGACACCGAGGACAACTTCACCTACAGCGGCACAGAGCCGGCAAGAGCCTACGATGGCGACCTCTGGTATGACACCGAAGCTGCAGAACTGAAGGAATTCGCAACCGGCTGGATGCAGAACGACGAAAAGCCGTTCACATACGACCCGGTAGCACCCCTCGAACCAAACGCCGGCGACTGGTGGTACAGCACAGCAGAAGACGTGCTCTACGAATACACCGGAACGCAATGGAACCAGAACTACAGCACCATCACCTGCAGCGTCTCACAGCCGGCGACGCAGGATGCGCTCGTAGACCTGGTAAATCCGATGGTCACAATTCCGATCGAGAGCATCGAAAGAGGCTCGAACTACGTCAGCCTTGCTGGTTCCTTCAACAACAGCGACGTGGTCGCAGGCTTCAACTGGGCAGAGACCGGCGTCTTCGCAGAGGACGCAGACGGAAACGAGCTGCTATATGCATACTGCCACGCCGGAGAGCTCGACGAATTCATCCCGGCAAACGACTGCGGCAAAACAATCGAGGTCTCCCTGACCATTCTCGTAATGGTGGGCGATGCCGAGGAAGTAACCGCGACGATCGGCGAAGGCTCCGTATACGCCACCAAGAAGAGCCTGGAGGAGCACAAGCGCGACTTCACCAACCCTCACGGCGTAAACGCGGAGCAAATCGGTCTCGGCAACGTCGAGAACGTGGCGCCGGCAAACATGGCTATTCATTACGACATCGCGGCGACACTTGAAGAACCCGTGCCGGACGAAAAAATGTCCACATTCATGGGGAAAGTCAAGCGAGCAATCAACAACCTCATCCTTCACCTGAAGGCAGAGAACCCACACAGCATCACCCCGAAGAAGATCAAAGCAGCAGAAGAGACGCACAAACACTCCACCAACGACATGACGGAGGGCATCCTGGGCGCTTCCAGAGGCGGAACCGGATGCGCCAGCATCGGCGCCCTGGCGGAACAGCTCGGCTCTTACTTCGGTGCTCCGGTCTTCGGCGTTTACAGCGGAAACGGCGACACAAAGCGCTTGATCTCGCTGGACTTCACCCCTTCGGCGGTATTCCTCTGCAACGGCAGAGGTATGGTGGGCGACGACGTCGATGGCGTCTGCGGCGGTCTTGCCGTCGGCACCTACGGCTTGCGAACCAGAGGCTGCACATCGTCTGCGCACGAAACCACGTGGAGCAACACCCACACGGCGCTGCTCATCACGACGAACGGCTTCTACGTAAACTACAACTCCTCTAACAAGGTCGCAACCAACAAGAGCGGCGAAACTTACCGCTACATCGCATTCAGATAAGGAGGTAAAGTATGGCAACAACCAAGATAACCGAAAAACAGAGTACGGAAAACGTCAGAAATAGCGCCAGCGTACTCATCACCCAGCCGGAAACGATCGGCGGCAAAACGAAGGAAAGCCTTCGCAGAGCCACGCTCGCCGCATTCATCCAGGCATTAAAAGACGCCGGAATTCACGAAGGAATGCAGACCGAAGCAGGCATCGAGGAAATGTACTCGAACCTGGTCAAGAGCGTAGACCCGATCGACACCGGAATCAGAATCACATTCTGGGACGACACGTCTGCAGACATCGCCATCGAGAGTGGCGGTCTTGCATTTGACAGCGTGACGTACAACCAGGAGACCGGATACCTTCACATCCAGATGGAAGGCGAGGACGTCGTGGATCCTTGCTTCATCGGAGGCGGCGGAGGCGGCGGAAGCTCCTCCGGCACCGTCGTAAAGCTGGAGAACCTCACCGGCGCATCGGCAATCACCGTCGCGCATGGCGAAGACGTGAATATCGCCTTCAGCTTTTACGACTACGACAGCGGCGGCGAATTCACAAACAGCAGCGGTACGCTTGAGCTCTCTATTAACGGCTCAACCGTTATCCAGAAGAACATCGAGCAGGGCAACCACACCATCAACGTGGGACCGTACCTCGTAGAAGGAACCAACAAAGTGAAGGTAAAGGTAACAGACGAAGACGACAACTACGGCACGAAGACATGGACGATCAGCGCCATCGCGCTATCCGTAAGCGCCAGCTTTGACGACACGGCTATCTACACCGGGGACGTCCTCTTCAGATACACCCCGATCGGCAACAACATCGAGAAGCTGATCCACTTCGAGATTGACGGCACGGAGGTAGCGACAGCTACCGTCACCGCCTCCAACAGACAGCAGACGCAGAGCATCCCCAGACAGATCCACGGCGCCCACAGGCTGAAGGTTTACGCCACAGCCACGGTGGACGGCGTCGACGTAACCAGCAACACGCTGGAATACGACGTGATCTGGGCAGAGGAAGGAAACTCCACTCCTATCATCGCCTGCAGCTACGTCGGAGGAGCGAAGCAATACACGACAATCTCAATCCCTTACATCGTCTACAACCCGGCAAGCCTGACGGCTTCCATCGTCCTTGCGGTGGACGGCGTGGAAGTTTCCAACCTTACCGTCGACAGAACGAGACAGACGTGGAGCTACAAGCCAGACACAGCCGGCACGAAGGCGCTCACCATCACTTGCGGCACCGTTGTCAAAACGATAACCCTCGAAGTCGAGGACATCGGAATCAACGTGGAACCGGTGACAACCGGTCTCGTTTTTGACCTTAACCCCGCAGGACACACAAACAACGACACCGACCGCGAAGAATTCGGATATAAAGACGGCGCCGGCACAAACCACCCGCTGACCTTCTCCGACAACTTCGACTGGTCGAACGGCGGCTTCAAGACAGACGCCGACGGAAACACGTACTTCTGTGTGAAGTGCGGCACTTACGTGGAAGCCGACAAGTCCTTATTCGCAGACGATGCGATGAGAACCGGCAAGGAGCTGAAATTCATATTCAAGGCAACCAACTGCCGAAATTATGACGCCCAGATCCTCTCCTGCATGGCGGACAACATCGGCGTACAGCTTCAGGCGCAGAGAGCGACAGTCAGATCGCAGCTGACCTCGATGGAGGTACCATACTGCGAAGACAGCATCATCGAGATGGACATCAACATCGAGCCTGACGGCGGCGACCGCGTAATGATGATCTGGCTCGAAGGCATTCCGTCGAAGGTGGCTATTTACGCCGACAACGACAACTTCACGCAGGACAATCCGCAGCTGCTCCGAATCGGATCCAATGACTGCGACGTCCACATTTACCGCGTGAAGGCTTACGAGAACGACCTGACACGCCTCGAAATCCACGAAAACTGGATGGCAGACGCGCCCGACGCCGAGGAAATGCTGGAGCGCTACAACCGCAACAACATCTACGACTCCAACGGCGACATCGACATCCAGAAGCTCATTGACGCAAGTCCGAACCTCCGCGTGATTACGGTACACGCACCGAAGATGACCACGGCAAAGACGGACGAAGTCACCTGCACGGTCGATCACGTCATGAAAGCCGGCGGCGTAAAGCACAAATTCACCGGCGCCAACGTTACGATGAAGGCTCAAGGTACTTCCTCCGCACAGTACGGAGAAGCCGCGCTGAACCTCGACCTCGAATTTGAGGCAATCGAGGACGACGCAGGCGAGGTAACCACGGCAGCCTTCGTTTTCGGAGACGGAACCACCGGAGACAAATACTCCATGACCGACAAGAGCATCGGCGTGAATTACTTCAACATCAAGCTGAACGTTGCTTCTTCGGAAAACGCGAACAACGTCGTCATCGCAGACGAATACAACGAATTCCAGCCGTACATCAACCCGGCAAGAGCGGCGAATCCCAAGGTCAGAGACACCGTCGAGGGACACCCCTGCGTCGTATTTTTCCACAACACCGGAACCGAGGCGACCAAGATGGGATCCATTACGGTACCGGCAGGCGCAACCGTTCTCTACGGATGCGGCGATATGAACAACTCGAAGAAAAACCTCGCCGTATTCGGACAGCAGGACAACGCGCTGCAGTCATGCGTTGAAATCAACAACAACACAAATAATGGCTGCTTATGGAAGAGCGACGACTTGACGAATGAGACCTGGGACGACGAGGGATCGTTCCAATTCCGCTACCCGAAAAAGCCGTCTGCAGACCACAAGGCAGCATTCCAGAGAGTCCTCTCCTGGGTAGTTTCCACCGACAGAACTGCAGCGACCGGCGCGGCACTTCCGGAGAGCAAGACGTACAACGGAAAAACCTACACGCACGACACGGCAGAATACCGTGGCGCGAAATTCGTGGCAGAATTCGAGGACTACTTCATCAAGAGCTCCGCGCTTTACCATTACTTATTCACAGAGCGCCACGCGATGGTTGATAACCGCGCGAAGAACGTCTTCGTCTCCACCGACGACGGTATCCATTGGGACTTCACAAAGGACTACGATAACGATACCGCCGACGGTAACGACAACGAGGGCGGCTTGACGCTTTCCTACGGTATGGAAGACACCGACACCATCGGCACAAAGGACGTCTTCAACGCGTCCAGCAGCGTGCTCTGGTGCAACGTCCGCGACTTCTTCTACGACGACCTCCGCGCACTCTTCCTGACGCTCGAATCAAAGGGCGCATGGAACGCAGAGCGAATTCTCGCAAAATTCGCAGCGCACCAGTCGCCAAGACCGGAAGCGCTGGTCATTGAGGATATGTGGAAGAAATACATCCGCCCGTACACCAACAGCGGAACCGAAGCATACCTCGAAATGCTCTACGGCACCAAAGCAGACCAGAGGCGCCAGTTTGAGATTTACCAGGAGAAATACATCGCCTCCAAATACAGAGGCTCAAAGGCGACCTCCGACACGATCACATTCCGCGCATACACCCCGACCAACTGGGGCGGCGTAGCACCGAGCGACCTGATAACAATCACGCCATACGCCGATATGTACATCACGCTGCAGTCCGGCTCCGGAATCGTAAGCGTGAGAGCGAAGCGCGGACAATCCTACGAATTGAAGTGCCCGATCGACACCCTGAACGACACCGAAATCTACATCTACACGGCTTCGATGGTTTCAGACGTCGGCGACCTGGCGCCCCTTTACATCGGCTACTTCAACATCGCAAGCGCCGTAAAACTTCGCCACCTGAAGATAGGCGACGGCGCCGTGGGATACAGCAACACCAACGCCACGACCATCGGTCTGGGCAATAACGTGCTCCTGGAGACTCTCGACATTCAGAACCTGCCAAACCTGGCACAAACACTCGACCTCACCGGCTGCGACGCCCTTCTCACTTTGAAGGCGAACGGATCCGGAATCACCGGCGTATCGTTTGCGCCCGGAGGAAAAATCCAGACAGCGCAGGTGCCAGCAATCAGCAGCATCTCCGCAATCGCTCTGAAGAACCTGCAGAGCCTCACATTCGCATCCTACGACGCGCTCCGCACAGCGAGAATCGAGGACTGCCCGACCATCAACACCCTCGACTTCATCGAGAGAGCCACCGGACTGACCAGAATCCGTATCCTCGGAATCAACTGGACGCTTCCTGACACAACGATCCTCGACCGCCTCGTGGCGATTAAGGGTCTGGACGAAGCAGACCACAACCTGGAGCAGTCGGTATTGACCGGCGCCGTTTACGTGCCGATTATGAGGCAGTCGAAGCTCACGGCGTACCGAAACGCATGGTCAGACCTTGCGATCAGCTACGAAACCCTCGTACAGCAGTACCTGGTAACATTCCTCAACTGGGACGGCACGGTACTCCACAGCGAATACGTCGACCGAGGAAACGACGTCGCCGACCCGGTAGCAGCAGGAACCATCCAGACGCCGACACGCGAGAGCAGCATCTCAACCGTTTACACATACGACGGATGGGACAGCGACCTGACAGCGATTATTGCACCGAGAACCATCACCGCGACGTACAACGAGACGCCTCGACAGTACACCGTGCGCTGGATCTCCCAGGTCGGAATCGTTATGGACACCCAGGTCGTAGATTACGGCTCTGAAGCCACCTACGCAGGCGAGACGCCCGAAAGAACCGACGAAGAGGGACAATTCGTGTATTACCTCTTCGAGGGATGGGATAAGAGCACCGGCTTCATCACCGGAGACCTCGACGTCTGGGCAGTATGGCAGCGCGGCGAACTTCCGAACGCAGGAACGGACATCGGCAGAATGACACCGGCGCAGATTTACGCCGTATCAAAAAGCGGCAAGAGCCTCGACTACTTCTCGTTGAAGGACAGAGTGCCGGTAACCCTCGGCTTCACACCGGAGTATAGCAACATCCCATTCACGGATGTAGCGACCGAGCTGAAGCTCGACGGCAGAACCTACGTCGACACCGGGATCCAGCTCTTGAAAAACGGCATCGGCGACGCCTGGACGGTAGTCGCAGACGTAACCTTCAGCGACACGACCGCAGACCAGACGATGATCTGCTGTATGCAGGAAGACGGATACATGGGCTTCAAGCTCAAGTATTCGGGCGGACCTTCCGTACAATGGAGCACCAACACCTACAACAGCGGCGCAACCACATACCGAGAGATTATGGTCATCAGACACGAAGCCGGCAGCAGAAACGTCAAGGTTTACTCCTCGAAGGCGTACACCAACGCTCCGGAATTCAAAGAGCTGACAAAGACCATCGACACCCAGAGCAACTGCACACTTGTGCTCGGCGCAACCAAGACCGACTCCGGCTACATCGGAGACTACGCAAAGGGTACAATTCACTCCTGCCGCATCTGGCACGGAGATCTCGGCGACACGGACTGCCGCAACATTGTAACCTGGCCGCGTGAGACCTACCTCTTCGAGGTGGGCGGCTTCGGAAATTACAAGCTGGCAGCCAACAGCGTACAGCCGACCAGCGTGGACTTCATCTGCGCAAGCCTCCTGGAGCGCACCATGCAGATGAACACGGTCAACAAGAACACCGGCGGCTTTGACGATATGCCACTCTTCGCATGGATGCAGAATCGCCTTTATAAGGCATTCCCCGAAGTATGGCGCCAGATGATGAAGCAATGCAAAATCAGCTACAACTGCTACGTCGACGGCACCAACCACGAAATCGAATCCGCGAACGCATACCTCTGGGTACCGTCATACGCGGAGGTTCAGAGCACCACAGCAGAGCCGTGGATTTACGAAGGCAACTGGGTGACGTTCTTCACGAACAACACAACCAGAATCAAATTCAGAGGCGTGGCGCTTCCGGACGGATACTCGATATTCACATCCGGAACCGACCCGACAACCAACGCGGCGAACAACGTCAAGGAAGGCGACCTCTGGATCAACACTTCAGAATCCAGCAAAGGCTACATCCGACACAACGGCGCATGGTTTGGTGCGTACTACTTCTGGCTTCGCGGCGCGGCAGTCGCGAACGCGCCGACCTTCGGCTTTGTGAACTACACCGGCTACGCGTACTACGGCGGCTACCACGCGACGTCCAGCCTTGGCGTCTGCCCTCGCTTCTCAATCTAAAAGGCGCAGCCGCAATCCTAAATATCTGCCCCGCATAAGTCGGGGCAGATAACCAGGAAGAAAGGAGAAACCATGTCGGTACTACGGAGCAAAAGAAAGACCGCATTCAGCGAATTTGAAAGGCAAATGGGGATCATAGTCCGGCACACCAGCGACCGGCTCAACTCCGTGCCGATGCGGTATCGAAAATTCATGTACCCGAAAATTTACGACCCGACGAACCGAGCATACACCGACGTCATTCTCGCCAACGAGCAGAACGTCAAGACGCCGGAGGGAGCACGGCAAAGAAGCGCACTCTTCACCGATGCGCTTCGCGCCATACTCTCGCTTCAGAAACCCCTTCTATCGCTTTGGAACATCCTCGACATTGGCGAAGACAGCGCAAAGCAATGGGCGGATATGCTCAACCGGGAAATCGCCTTAATTTTCGGAGCAACAAAAAGAGAGGAGGTGCAGCCGATGATCGTAGCGCTGCCCAAACGCAAAATGCAGAGGCTCGCGTTCCTTCAGAAGATGGCGGAGCTTCACAAATACACCTACGAGAAAATCGGACACGCACCGAATCATTGTAAGGACTTCTTGAGCGGAAGGATAGCTGATCACATCGACACCGCCCTCTGCTCGGTCGTCCTTGCGAACCACAAAATACCGGAGACCAGGGCGGAAGCAGAAAAGCGCGAGCGCTACATTCAGGCGGCAATAGATAGCCTCAACGCTATGCAGAGACCGCTCCTGGCTCTTTGGAACATCATGGACTACAGCGAAAAGACGATGGACGACTGGGCAGGTCTCCTCGACGAAGAGCTGAAACTTCTGGAGGGAATGAAGAAGGCGGATCGCGCCCGATACCAAGACCTTCGGTAGAAAGGAGACATCGGGTGGCGTTCTGTCAATGGTTTGGTGCGAACAACTTCTGGCTTCGCGGCGCGGCAGTCACGAACGCGACGAACTTCGGCAATGTGAACAACAACGGCAACGCGAACAACAACGGCAACAACGCGACGAACAGCAATGGCGTCTGCCCTCGATTTTCATAATTACAGTAACCAGGTATGAGGGTGAAATAATCAAAATTATGAGAAGGAGAACGCAACCCTCCGGGAGAAACACCCGGTAAATTCAAGGTCGCCCTGCTTCAAGGGCGGCACACCACGTCGGTGTCCCAGGTGCGGTCGGGAGGACGCTTCTTGCATGGCAGGAGGACAACCGTCTCCTCTTGTTTCATTCCCGGTACCGCTTACCCGGCAGAACGGCGGAGAACCAAAATCCGGAGGCAACTCCGGACGGCGGGGACTATACCAGCCGGGACGGGCGGAGGCGAAACTTCATCACTATGACCAATCAAGAAAGAATTCAAGCAAGAATCGCTCGTGATAAGGCAAGGAAAGCCGAGAAGCGCAAAGCGCAGATCGAGCAGCACGGAACCTTCACGAACGTAATCACCATGCAGGCGCTTCTCCGCTCGCTTCAGAGGCGCCGGAAAGATGTGGAGTGGAAAGGCAGCGTTCAGAGCTACATCGCCCACGCACCAGTCAAAATGAAAAGAGCCAAAGACAGCCTATGGGCAGGACGGCTCGACGTCAACCGCAAAATCAAACAGATGACGATCTGCGAACGCGGCAAGAAGCGAAACATCCACGCCATAATGATCGACAGCCGAGTAATCCAGGGCGCATTGTGCGACAGCTCGATAACCCCGCTCACCCAGCCGTCCCTCATTTATGACAACCCAGCGAGCACCAAAGGAAAAGGCGTCAGCCACGCCCGGCGCCGAATTGTGCGACACATCGAAGACCAGGTAAGGCAAAGCAGGAGCGACTTCTACGCTCTTGTTTACGACTTCTCCGGCTTCTTCGATAGCATAAGCCACAGCCTCTGCAGGAGGAAACTGGCAGAAGCCGGTCAGGATGAACAACTCCAGGCGCTGACGATGTACTTCATCAAAATGTACCAGGAGCAGGACATCTCATTGATAACCGACAAAAGCGAAAAAGAAAGGCTTATGGAAGAACTGCGAGCCGACAGAGCCTGCGGGGCAACCCTCGGCAGTCAGATCTCGCAGGACATGGCGCTGGTGGTGCCAAACGAACTCGACCACGCCATCAAGGACAAAGCGGGCATACGGCACTACATCCGCTACATGGACGACGGCAATATCCTCCATGCCGACAAGGACTACCTACGAAGGCTTCTGAAAAGCATCAAAAGGCTATGCGCCAAGCTCGGACTAAAACTGAACGAAAAGAAGACCCGCATCGTCAAGGCGACGCGAGGCTTCACATTCCTGAAGGTTCGATATACCGTGACCGAGACCGGCAGAATCATCAAAAAGATGGCGAAGTCGGGCATCGTCCGGATGCGGCGCAAACTGAAGAAATTCCGCAAGCTGGTGGATGCCGGTCTGATGACCCGCGACGATGCCTTCAATTCCTTCAAGTCGTGGTTCGGAAACGCCAAGACCATCGCGCACAGCTACCGCACCAGGAAGGCAATGCTCATCCTTTACAACCGCTTATTTAACCGATACAGAACAGGAGGTCTGATAGCATGAAATACTACAAAGTCATAGCCAACGGAACCGTCATAGACGCGAACTTCGTCTGGCTGAAATGGCAGGAGAAGAACCGCATCCTCATCGGCTGCGATGCCGAGGACGCTCAATTCATCCAGTCAACAGACCAGGCGCACGTGTGGCGCGTTCCCTGGCTCAACCCCGTGCCTGCAGGCGCCGGCGAATACGAGACGGTGGAAGCCGTGGAGATTACCGAAGAGGAATACATCACGATCCGCCAGCAGCTCGATGACGGCTTCGAGGTCGTGGAACCGGAAGAACCGGAAACACCGGTCGAGCCGGATCCCGAAGAAGGCACCGAGGAAACACCCACAGAACCCGTGATGACGCCCGAAGAGATGAGGCGCAAGATCACGCAGCTGGAAGCAGCGCTCGAAGAGCAGACCATGACGAACGAATTCCTCATGGGGTGCCTGCTCGAAATGTCGGAGGTCGTCTATGATTAGGCGTTTAATATTCCGAATTTTATACGGAAAGGAGGGCGAAGCAATGATGGCAATGTTATGGGCACAGCAGATCATGCTGGGTAAGAAGACATTCGCGCAGGTTCCCCGCTTGCTGAAGGACCAGGTCAAAGAGCTCCTGGTTGACAGCGGCATGGGCGATCTGGCAGCCGAGTAAAACACACCACGAAAGGAGCACATGAGGCAATGAACCCAATCGAACTCATCGACCGCCTCTGTGCGGTCACGGAAGCACAGTCCCGCATTATCCGCGAGCAGGCGCTCTTCATTGAGCAAATGGAAACGATAGATGCGGAGACGAAAAAACAATTTGCAGACAAGCGTGATCCCGTTGACGCGGAGCTCGACCGAATCGAAGTCGCGCTCCGTCCGTACCACAACACCGGCTGCAGGAAAGGAGACGACCATGCTTGAAGTATCCGTCGGAGAATTGATAGCGATCGTCGCCGCAGCATTCGGAATCCCGACTGCGTTCACCGGCTTTTGCGTATGGCAGCTGAAGCGAAAAATTGAGAAGAGAGAAAAGCACGAAGAAGCTCGCGAGTTAGCACGCGAGCAGAACCAGCTCATCTTGATAAAAAGCACCAGCGCCGCCATAGCACTCGGCGAAGCAACCGCCAGAGCCGTGCAGCGGATCCCCGACGCCCACTGCAACGGTGATATGCACGCCGCCCTGGAGTACGCCACAAAAGTAAAGCACGAGCAGAAGGACTTCCTCGCCAAACAAGGAATCCATGCTCTCTACGAGTAAAGGAGGCGCGCTTCATGGCAAACAAGAAGCGCAGCAAGCTGACGCTCTGGTTCCGCCGTAAAAAGCGAGCCAGGGCGAAAGCCAGAGCTGCGAAGCAACCGAAAAAAATCAAAACGATGGACATCATCCTACTGGTCGTCGCGGTGGCGCTCCTGGCGTTCACCATCGAGATGATCGCACTCTTCAAAGAGACCGGGATGATACCCGACACGCTGGTCACGTGCGTATTTGCCGCCCTGGGCGGTGAGTGCGGCGCGATGGCATGGATTAAGACCGCGAAGGAGCGCAACAAAGAGCGCAAGTGGGAGACCGAGGATCGGGACCACATGGAGAAGCGCGAGGACGCGGCAAACGAAACGGAGGAATAAACCAATGGCACTCAAAGGCACTACAACCGAAGAGAAAATCTGGAATTTTCTCAAAGACAATGGTCTGAACGACTTCGGCGCCGCCGGTCTGATGGGCAACCTTTACGCAGAATCGGCACTCCGCCCGACGAACCTTCAGAACACCTACGAGAAGAGCCTCGGCATGACCGATGCCGAGTACACCGCAGCCGTGGACAACGGATCCTACTGCAACTTTGTGAAAGACTGCGCCGGGTACGGACTCGCACAATGGACATACTGGTCGCGCAAGCAGAACCTGCTCGATTTCGCAAAGAGCGCAGGCAAGTCCATCGGCGACCTGGAGATGCAGCTCTCCTTCTTGATGAAGGAGCTGAAGAGCGGATACGCATCCGTCCTCCAGACCCTGAAGACTGCGACCACCATCCTGGCGGCATCAAACGCAGTCCTTCTCAAATTTGAACGTCCGGCAAACCAGGGCACCAGCGTCCAGAACGCCAGAGCCTCCTACGGACAAAAATACTACGACCAATTCGCAAAACCAGCAAAGAAGGAGGAAACCTCTATGTCAACCAAAATCACCACCGGCGCCCAGCTCGCTGCCAAAGCGAAGGAAGTGGCGCAGAAGTACAAGACGCTCTACGTTATGGGATGCTTCGGAGCACCGATGAACGCCTCCAACAAGAAGCGCTACTGCGCGAATCATACCTATAACAAAGCAGCCGATCGCCAGGCAATGATTAACGCGGCCAGCGCCGATACCTTCGGCTTCGACTGCGTCTGCCTCATCAAAGGACTGCTCTGGGGATGGTGCGGCGACGCCACAAAGACATACGGTGGCGCAGGTTATGCCGTGAACGGCGTCCCTGACATCGGCGCAGACAGCATGATCGGCGTCTGCAAGGACGTGAGCACCGACTTCTCCAAAATCGAGGTCGGCGAAGCGGTATGGTGCAAGGGACACATCGGCATCTACATCGGCGGCGGTCTCGCCGTTGAATGCACACCGGCGTGGAAGAACTGCGTACAGATTACCGCCTGCAACTGCACCAAGAGCGGCTACAGCCGCCGCAACTGGACGAAGCACGGCAAGCTGCCGTATGTTTCCTACACCGGCGCCAGCGAAAATGTGAACGCCGGAACCTCCACAAAGCCGAGCACCAGTACCGGTACCGGCAGCGAGACGGTCTACGTCGTAAAGGCAGGCGACACACTCTCCGCGATTGCCAAGAAATACGGCACTACTTATCAGAAGCTCGCCCAGTACAACGGCATCGCCAACCCGAACATCATCAGCGTCGGTCAGAAGATCAGGATCCCCGGCAAAGCCACCCAGGCTGCAGCGTGGACACCTGCAAAGGGCGACACCGTCAACTTCACCGGCAACAAGCACTACGTAAGCGCCAACGCGACGAACGGTCCCGCCTGCAAACCCGGCAAGGCGAAGATCACCGCGATCGCGAAAGGCACGAAACACCCCTACCACCTGGTAAGGGTAAGCGGAGGCGGCTCTACCGTTTACGGCTGGGTCGACGCCGGAACCTTCACGAAGGCGTAAGCATGGGCGCCCTTCTGAACCTCCTCCTGCTTGCTGCAGGACTGGCGGTCGCCGTTTTATGGATCGCCAGCCTCTGCAGGCAGGAAGGAGAACCCAAATGCAACCCAAACGAATGTGAGACGTGCCCCTTCCCATGCGAGGGGCACACCGCTAAAAATAATAATGGAAAGGAAACCACACCATGAAAGATTTCATTCTCGTACTGCTCCAGGCAGTAATCATCGCGGCCGTCCCGGTCATCACATCCCACCTCTGCAGCTTCCTCAAGCAGAAGAGCAACCAGGCAGCCGCAAAAACCAACAACGAGCTCGCCGCTTCCTATATTAAGGAAGCAGCCGACGCGGTCACAACGGCGGTAACGTTCACCAGCCAGACCTACGTGGACAACCTGAAGAACAGCGGAGCCTTCTCGGCGGAGAACCAGAAGGAAGCATTCAACAAGGCAATGAGCAAGGCTATGGAAATTATGAGCGCCGAGGCGAAGAACTACCTCGCCAAAGCATACGGAGACTTGACGAACTACCTCGCAACCAAGATCGAGGCGGAGGTCAGGGACCAGAAAAACACAGCCATCCTCACCGGCGAACTCATCACGGAATAAAAATTCTCGGAAAATGAGAAAAAGTTATTGACAAATCGGTAACCCCGTGATATACTGGCGGAGGGGAGGGGGTCTAAGGGGGAGAAAGCCTCCACCCCTCCCATCCCTCTAATTTGTTGAAAAGTGCCAGAAATACTCGCATATTCTTTGTGTAGTATTTTTGGCATTTTTCTCTTGACAATAAACCGATGGTGGTTTATAATGTTCTCGTAAACCGAGAGAGGAAGAGCCTCCGAGGATAAAACAGAATGCGACAGTGCAAGTCGGGCGGAAGCGGTCAGAGAACCGGGAAAGCCGGCGGACGGTAACGGCTGCGAAAGGTAACCTCGGCACCTTCCCCTCCGGGATACACCAAAACAAAAATAACAAATTGGAGGACACCACCATGAAAACTAATTACAGAGAAATCGTAGGAATGCCCAAACTCGCACCCACCCTCGGAATCACCAGCCTGAAGACCGACCTCAACCTCAAGCAGAAGAAGGCAGTCAAGAACATCAAATACTGCGCGAATGATCAATGGCAATTTGTGAATTCCTGGTACGACGAAAAGAGCGAAAGCGCCCGTCAGTTTATGATGGATCCGAAGGCGCTCTTCCAAACCATTTATAAAGAGTCAATGGAGAACGTCTACGACGAAGGCTTCTGCGGCTTCGGAGGCGGCGCGGCTTCCTACCTGAAGGACATCCGCTTCTGCGGAAAGCAATTCCTGCAGACGGTAACCTTCTACTACCTCGCAAAGCTCCTCGAAGAGAGCGTCCCGGAGGTTGACGGCACAGAGGAAGATGCAGAGCGCGTAGCAAACGAGCTCCTGGCGCTCAAGGCAGAGCTGGGACTTTAAGGAAGGAGGCGCTGATGATTTACACC
>JAFYTT010000300.1 GCA_017558715.1 Clostridia bacterium
CATGCCTTCTGCCTTTTCGCCTGCCTTGTAGAAGTCTTTGAGATGGACAACAGGAGAACGACCGGTGTATTTGCGGATGTAGTCAGCGGGAACCTCGCCTGCGACATTGACCCAGCAGGTATCGATTTCGGTCGCAAGCAGATCTGCGGAGATGGTATTGTACAGAATGTCGAGCGCGTATTCGCCGTCGAGCTTGACAAATTCAAAATCATGGTTGTGATAGAGCATCTGGATGCCCTTTGCCTTTGCAACTTCTGCACAGCGCTTGATGTCGGCAATCGTGCCTTCCCAGCCTGCAAAGCCCGGACGGCGTTCTTCCTGCAGATAGGGAACTGCGATGTACTTGACGCCGATGACAGCGTAAGCGCCGATGACACCTTCGGGGTCAGCCGCCATATCATCGAGCGGAACGTGTGCGGAGATGGGGGTCAGGCTGTACTTTTCGCAAAGCGCCTTGATCTCCTCGGGCTTGTAATTGTACATGCCTGCGAATTCGACACCGTCGTAGCCCATATCGCGGACAGCGGCGAGCGTTGCGTCAAGATTTGCCGCAGCATCGTCACGGACGGAGTAAAGCTGAACGGCAACCGGTAATGTTTTCATGTGATATATCCTCACTTTCATGTTATTGATTGCATTGCGTTGTGAAAACCGATGAAACATCGGCCCCAAAAACAAAAATTTCGCAAAATTGGCGGGGATGTCCCCGAAAAAACTTGACAAAATAGTTTGAGAATGATATAATTGTGTATAGATAGAATGTACAAAAGATAGCTTGTGTCAATTTTATTATAGCATGAAATACAGACGGTGTCAAGTCCCCGATGGAAATTGTGCGGAAAAACTGTCTGTGTTGACCGACCCGACCGTGATGTGATCCCCATTTGGACGAGAGGAGGGTTTCCGTTTTGGCTTACGCTGCTGCTGACCGTTTTCAGCTGATCAATCGCAGAAATATTCATGCATCCTGTTATACCCGGACTTTGATTTCCGAAGCACTCAGGGTCGGTATGATCCCGATTGAGCTTGTCGACGATATCCAGATGCAGGTGCGCGGTGTTCTCGAGGAGCATCTGCGCCAGCTGCGGCATGAACTTGCCAAAACCTCCCGGACTGCGCCGACATCGGATGGCGGTACTGCGTTCACTGTCAACGAGGAAACGGCGCGTGCCATGCTCGACTCGATCTTTTATTCGCTGGATACGTATCTGCTCGGCTTTCATGACCCGATGTATGCCATCAATGCGCTGCAGGGCATGGCTGTCGATGATATGTTCCGCCAGGGGCAGAAAATGCTGAAATCGCTCGTCTGTGAGTCGGTAGCACTGCATGTACAGGCAAAAAAATCCCGCATACAGACGGATAATCTCGCATACAATACCACACTGGATGAGGAAATTCATGCGTTTCTGGAAGGGTATGATTTTCGTCGGGCAAGTCATGAGAATGTATGCGCAATGACCTATCCCGTATATGATGCGCCGTCCCAGATGCAGGGGATTCACCGTCTGCGCGAATATCTGACGCGCATGGTGACGGAGAATCATTTCGCGGCGCTGTTTGAGCCGGAGGAAAAGGCACTTTTGCTGGAATCTTATGCCGTAAAGCATCATACAACCACCCGGGAAATGCATGTCAATCTGTATGAAGTGATCGTCTGCAATGCGCTCGGTGCGGCGATTCTCGGAAAGTATCCCGGTATTCTGGTTCTGACAGAGCAGGAAATTGCTTATCTGACAGAGAAACTGCACAGAAAAACTACGCGTGAGCTGGAGCACATTGCAGCAGAGGCAATTAACAGTTTGATTGCCGATCTGCATCCGGAACCTGCGGCGGCAGCCTATTTGAGAGGGCATGCAAAACGCCTTGTATCACGTCTTTTGGAAGCACGGAATGCCGCGGACGCATCGGTGCTGTTTGTTCCGTCGGATCCGCAGATGCTGTTCCGGCAATAAATCGGTTTCCTCGGGAAATATGATTCTGCCAAATGTAACAATTATGATACAGATAAAAACCGCCTCTTGCAATTTTGCGGAATTTGCGGTATGATTATAACAGTAAGGATAAGGAGTGAATGTTATGGCGAATTTGGAACACGATAAGACAATTACATTTTCGATTGCGGATGAACGGGAACTGGAAATGAAGCGTACACTGCAGACGGTTTACCGTGCACTGATCGAAAAAGGATATAATCCCATTAACCAGATCGTCGGCTACATTCTGTCCGAGGATCCGACCTATATCACCAACCACAACAATGCGCGCGGTCTGATCCGCAAGATTGACCGTGATGAACTGCTCAATGCGTTGGTGAAGAATTATCTGGAAGTATAAGAACACGCACAAAGTCGAAAAGGTCACACCAAACGGTGTGACCTTTTCTTGATCTTAAGAAGATGTTTGTTCACGCACATTAGATGTTACTTTCTTTCCTGCGCGAAAGAAAGTAACCAAAGAAGCGCGCTTTCGTTCGCTCTGAAATTGCCGCCGGAAACATGAGCGTATGATACAGTTTCGAGGCGGCAATAGGAGCTCACTCCTCTGGCGGAATTGTCGCACAGTACGCAAAGAAGTGGTTTGGCAGAAATCCGATTTGCGGCTGTGATCGCGTTTGCAGAGGGCAAAGTGAGTACGGATGGATAACACTTCGATTATTTTTCTTTTTTGAGAAAATGCTTACTTTTCAACAATATTCATCGTGCGGTACATGAACTCATTTGCCGACAGTCGCCATCCCTTGCCGGAATCGGAGGTAAAGCCGCTGATGGTGAGGGTATCGGTGATATCGTAGGGATACCCGTTTGCCGCAACGTCTTTTTCGTATGCCTCGTCCTTGTGTGCCGGGGTGATGTTGCCGAAGAGGTACATACCTTTCCAGCCGGACTGCGCTTTGTTGTCATGGATGTGCAGACCTTCAATGGTGATGTTGTGCGGCATGTGACACTCATAGCCGAAATCGTGGTAGCCGTTGTAGCTGCCAGTGATGACGACAGCGGATTCGGAGAATTCTTTGCCCCAGTTCGGTGTCCATTCGCAGTTGCGGATGATGAAATCGCCGTCCCAGGTGGAGCCGTAGTCGGAACGCAGATTGATCATGCTGTAGCCGTACAGCTTGGTGTTTTCGAGAAGCAGCGTTCCGGAGCCGATGACGCTCAGACCGCCGTGACCGACCTCACAGTTCTGGATGGTCAGATTGGCAACACCCTGATGCGCATCGATTCTCGACAGGGAACAGTTCTTATACGTCGTGTTCTTACAGAAGTTGGAGCCTGTGACACCCCAGTATCGGTTGTCGTTGATGTCCACGGTCAGAGAGCAGTTTTCCATGGTCAGATGGACGGAGCGGGTCGGGAGCAGGTCATACGTACCCTGCGTGAAGGGGGAGCCGTCCTCAAGGTGATAGCGGAACGTAAAGTGCGGCGTGAACACGCAGTTGCGGATGGTGACATTCGCGCAGTCCTGCGGAATGATGATGCCGCCGTACGGTGCGCCGATCTCAACCGTTTCGTTCTCGACGTAATGCACCACGCCGTCGATGATGACATTGGAACGGCGGACACGGATGCCGCGGTTATAATACGTCGGGTCGGTGATGTTGTCGGCAACGATCGTGGTGAACGTACCGCCCTTGACCGTCAGCGTCTCGGCATCCATCGGAACGACTCTGACCTCGGTCAGCTGCTCATAGTCCCAGAGAATGGGTGCGAGCGGATCGACGGTGCCGTCCGTATCGACGACGATGATATCGGTCTGATTGGAGCCGGAGTTTGCATTGACACCCTCGCGGATATAGCGCTTGGTGTTGGTATCGGTCAGAAAGACCATCGATTTTTCGGGCAGGGTAATGCCGAGGTTTGCCTGTCCTGCCTTGGGCGGCGTGACGTCATCGGTGATCTGGTAGGTATCCTTTGTCGTGGTGATATCAAAGATGACTGTACTGCGCTTATCCAGCGGCACACCTCTGTCGTCGATGATGAAGGATGCGCCTGTCCAGTCGGTGTCGGTGTTGATGATGGCAGTGCCGACCGATGCGATATAATAGGTTGCACCTGCATCGGCTTTGACGGGGATGCTGTATTTGTTTGCGTATTCGTGTGTTGCGATGATGGCGGCAAAGTCATCGGTCTTGCCGTCACCGACAGCACCAAATTCGCTGTAGTATACCGCACTGCCGGTATCAACGGTGAAATCAAAGCCGTTTTCCATGTTCCAAGTCCCTTCCTTTTCAGATAAGTGTTCTTTTACGAATTTGTTCCAGCCGCGCGCAAAGGATGCGTTGTCAGCGGTCAGATATAGTGTGCCGTCTGTGCACATCAGACCAAATGACCCGTCCTCCGCGGTCTTCAAAAGGATTGCAGAACCGGTATGTTCGTTTTTGGAATCGATGTCGACCCAGATGCCGAAGTCGTAGAACAGCGTGTTCTGCAGTGTTTGCGCGATCTCCTTTGCTCTTGTTGGCGAGGTGTCAGCCTCCCACGTGATGCGATAATCACGCAGAGAGGTACCGCTAACGGTGATATCGGATAGCGTAAACTGCTGTTTTTCGATATGTTCATAGTCACCTGGGATGGAGACAGCGGTGACGGTTGTACCGACCTCGGGGTCGCCGGTGTAGCCGAAGAATTCGGTGAGGAAGTGTTCGACGGCGACTACAGTCATTGCCGGTGTGCCTCCGCAGATGTAAATGCGGTTTCCCGCTGCTTTGACAAACCAGCCCTCCGGACCGCAGTCGCGCGGATCGATAGAGATATTCGGGTCATCGTCGTCACGCAGGGTCTGTCCGATGACGATCTCGTATTCCGATACGGGATTTTGATCCCAGTCTGTTGTAACAGAAAACGAAATACCGCAGGATTTCATATACTTATTGAACAGAACCATACCGTCAACATCGCCGGAATCCGCATTGTCTCCCCGGACAACCGTATAGGCCGGTGCGCCTTCGCCGAGAATGGTCAGCGGCGGAAGCTTGGGCGCGTTGTCTGTGCAGGAATTGAAAAGCAATATGCTGAACAGAAGAAAAAGACAGAGAAGAAAATGACGTAATTTCATGAAATTCACTCGCTTTCCTGATTTTTTTGTTTATTGTACCATAAACGGCGGAGCTTGTCAATCGGAAACGACGATTTGTCGGGAATGAGCATATGCCGATATGGTTTGAGAATTGTGACAAATTTCGCGGATAAGATATTGACCTTTCCAATGTTCTGCGTTATAATAAAGGAAGTAACAATTCATTTGATGATTTGTTGATGAGCGGAACGATATGACAGAAAGGAAGCGAATGTGCAATGAAAAAACCGACGCAGGTTCTGGTCGGTGTGATGGCAGCTGTGATGTTCATAGCGGCGATTCCTGCAAAGTGCGCCGATGTACCGTGCGATTCCCATGCTTGGGATGACGGTGTGATTGTCTGGAATGAGGATTTTTCGGAGGCTGTCGGCGTATGGACGTGTTCTTCGTGCGGGGAGACAGAGACGGCAGGTGCCGAGATTTTTCTGCGTCGGGAGGAGGCGACCTGCGAGGAAGAAGGCTCTGTCAGAATGAGTGCCAATGCGGTGATGGGCAGTTATTCCTGTTTTGACAGTCGTACTGTGGAGCTGGAGCCGTTGGGACATCGTTATTCCGAGCCGCAGTTTGACTGGGATACGGACGATTTCGATTGTCGGGCAAGTTATGTCTGCACCCGTGATGACTGCGATGAAACATGGATTGTCGACTGCGATGTTACAGAAACGGTTTATCCGTCGAAAGGCCATGCGCCGGGCGGTGTTATCTATACCGCATATGTCAATATCGGCGGTACGGATTTTGCCGATACCTATCAAGTGGAAGGCAATCCGATCGGACATGAGTACAGCACGCCGATGTTCTGTTGGAGTGAGGACTGTCGGACGGCTTATATTGAATCGGTCTGTTCCGTTTGTGACAGCGGGGATCCCGAGAAGACGCTCAGAGCGGATTGCACGGTAAGAACGTACGTTGAAAATGCAGACTGTTCATCCGATGGATTTGCGGAATACACCGCATCAGCCGTACTGCTTGGAAAAACCTGGGAAGAAAAGAAAACGGTTATCATTCCTAAATTAGAGCATGCGTATACGGATCCGACTTTTGCATGGGATGATTTTGGATGTCAGGCTTCTTATGAATGTACGGCAGGAGGGGAAACCTTCAATGAGGCGTGTACTATCAGTGAACAGATAACATATACAGACTGCACATCGCCCGGTATCGTCACAAAAACAGCGAAAATTACGATTTGCGTCGTTACCTATTCGGATTCTGTTCAAAAGGAAATTGCTGCAAAGAATCATAATTCTGTCCGGATTCCCGGAAAGGACGCTGCCTGTACCGAACAGGGTTTGACGGACGGTATCGCATGCGCCGATTGCAAAGCGATCCTTTTGGAACAGACCGAAATTCCGGCATTGGGAC
>JAFYTT010000301.1 GCA_017558715.1 Clostridia bacterium
GCCTGCACCCAGTACTACGAAGACGGCCGCAAGATCAATGACGAAATCTTCGCAGAAATCATGGAATACATCACCAAGATGGAAGAAGTTGTCGGCAAGAAGTTCGGCGACTCCGAGAATCCCCTTCTCGTTTCCGTCCGTTCCGGTGCACGTGCATCCATGCCCGGTATGATGGACACCATCCTCAACCTCGGTCTGAATGAAGAAGTTGTCGAAGTCATGGCAAAGAAGTCCGGCAATGCGCGCTGGGCATATGACTGTTACAGAAGATTTATCCAGATGTACTCCGACGTCGTTATGGAAGTCGGTAAGAAGTACTTCGAAGAACTCATCGACAAGATGAAGGAAGAAAAGGGCGTTACCTATGACGTCGAACTGACCGCTGATGACCTCAAGGAACTCGCTGAACAGTTCAAGGCTGAATACAAGGCAAAGATCGGTGAAGATTTCCCGACCGATCCTAAGGAACAGCTGATGGGTGCCGTTAAGGCAGTCTTCCGCTCCTGGGACAACCCCCGTGCGAACGTCTATCGCCGTGACAACGATATTCCCTACTCTTGGGGTACTGCTGTCAACGTTCAGGCAATGGCATTCGGTAACATGGGCGACGATTGCGGTACCGGTGTTGCATTCACCCGTGACCCCGCAACCGGCGAAAAGAAGCTGATGGGTGAATTCCTCGTCAACGCACAGGGTGAAGACGTCGTTGCAGGCGTTCGTACTCCCATGCCGATCGCTGAAATGGAAGCAAAGTTCCCCGAAGCGTTCAAGCAGTTCGTTGAAGTCTGCTCCATCCTCGAAAACCACTACCACGACATGCAGGACATGGAGTTCACTGTTGAAAACAGAAAGCTCTACATGCTCCAGACCAGAAACGGTAAGAGAACCGCTCAGGCTGCTCTGAAGATCGCTTGTGACCTCGTTGACGAAGGCATGAAGACCGAAGAAGAAGCAGTTGCTATGATCGATCCTCGTAACCTCGATACCCTGCTCCACCCGCAGTTCGATGCAAAGGCTCTGAAGGCTGCTGAACCGATCGGTAAGGCTCTTCCCGCATCTCCCGGTGCTGCTTGCGGTAAGATCGTCTTCACTGCTGAAGATGCAAAGAACTGGGCTGCAAAGGGCGAAAAGGTTGTCCTCGTTCGTCTCGAAACCTCTCCCGAAGATATCGAAGGTATGAAGGCAGCTCAGGGTATCCTGACTGTCCGCGGTGGTATGACCTCTCACGCTGCAGTCGTTGCACGTGGTATGGGTACCTGCTGCGTTTCCGGCTGCTCCGAAATCAACATGGATGAAGACAACAAGGTCTTCACGCTCGCAGGCAAGACCTTCCACGAAGGCGATGCTCTGTCCATCGACGGTTCCACCGGTAAGATCTACGACGGCATCATCCCGACCGTTGACGCTTCCATCGCAGGCGAATTCGGCCGCATCATGGCTTGGGCTGACAAGTTCAGAACCATGAAGGTCCGCACCAACGCTGATACTCCCGCTGACGCTAAGAAGGCTCGCGAACTCGGCGCTGAAGGTATCGGTCTCTGCCGTACTGAGCACATGTTCTTCGGCGAAGGCAGAATCGACGCATTCCGCGAAATGATCTGCTCTGAAACTGTTGAAGAAAGAGAAGTTGCTCTTGCTAAGATCCTTCCCATGCAGCAGGCTGACTTCGAAGCGCTCTACGAAGCACTCGAAGGTACTCCCGTTTGCATCCGCTTCCTGGATCCCCCGCTCCATGAATTCGTTCCCACCGAAGAAGCTGACATCGCAGCTCTCGCTGCAGCTCAGGGCAAGACCGTTGAAACCATCAAGGCGATCATCGCTTCCCTGCACGAATTCAACCCGATGATGGGTCACCGCGGCTGCCGTCTGGCTGTCACCTACCCTGAAATCGCAAAGATGCAGACTGCTGCTGTCATCCGTGCAGCAATCAACGTCAAGAAGAACCACGCTGACTGGAACGTTAAGCCTGAGATCATGATCCCGCTCGTTGGCGAAATCAAGGAACTCAAGTACGTCAAGAAGGTTGTCGTTGAAACCGCTGACGCTGAAATCGCAGCTGCTGGTGTCGAACTCGAATATGAGGTCGGTACTATGATCGAAATCCCGCGTGCAGCTCTTACCGCTGACGAAATCGCTAAGGAAGCTGACTTCTTCTGCTTCGGTACCAACGACCTGACTCAGATGACCTTCGGCTTCTCCCGTGACGACGCTGGTAAGTTCCTCAACGCTTACTACGATGCTAAGATCTTCGAAAACGATCCCTTCGCAAAGCTCGACACCACCGGTGTTGGCAAGCTGATGAACATCGCTGTTGATCTCGGCCGCGCTAACAACGCAAAGCTCCACTGCGGTATCTGCGGTGAGCACGGCGGTGACCCGTCCTCCATCGAGTTCTGCAACAAGCTCGGTCTGGACTATGTCTCCTGCTCTCCCTTCCGTGTGCCGATCGCTCGTCTGGCTGCTGCTCAGGCTGCAATCGCTGCAAAGAAGTAATAAAGAAATATCCTCTTCATATCGCCGCTGGTTTTTCCCGCGGCGATATTTTTTACATCCGCATCAATCAAACAACCAAAGTGTTATGTAAAGGAGATTTATGATGCGTCAAAAGATAACATCAGGAATCCTTTATGGCGTGGTTCATTTTTCCGTAGAGATAGCTTCTTTTTATCTTCTTTTTTCCAGAATCTCCTCCAGTCCGATCTGGTGGGCACTGGCACTCTTGTTTGATGCTGTCGCATTTCTGCCGCAAGGAATCATCGGTAATCTCACCGATCGTTATCCGAGATGCAGAATCGGGCTGATCGGCGCAATTCTGATGATGCTTGCCCTTCTAACACCGTCAGACATCCCCGCCCTCTGTATAATTGCGCTCGGCAACGCGATGATCCACATCTCCGGTGCCAATCATACGCTGCGAGACTGTCGGGGATCCATCACGCCGAATGCCTTGTTTGTCGGCGGCGGTTCCTTCGGTGTCATAACCGGACAGATTCTGGGCGGTATCGGAGAACAGCTGTTGATTCTGATACCGCTGTGTCTGCTTATCATCAGTGCTTTTATTATGGAGAACCTGCAAAGAGCGGATTCGTCAGCGGATAAGCCTGTATCATTCGATATCTGCGCCGACAAAAGTGACAGTCTGATCGTTCTGTATGCGTTTTTCGGCGTGGCGGTGCGCGGATATATTGCTTATGCGATTCCGACGGAATGGAACAAAACGGTTTCGCAGACCGTCGCGCTGTTTGTCTGCATGGGCATCGGAAAAATCATGGGTGGTATTCTATGTGATCGCATCGGATACCGTCGTACAACGGTCTTCAGTCTGCTCGGTGGTTTACCGTTTCTGCTGGCAGGAAATTCCAATATGGTCGTATCCCTGATCGGTATTGCGCTATTCAGCATGACAATGCCTGTCACCATCGCCGCTCTGGCATCAAAATTCCCCCATCAGCCGGGTTTTGCCTTCGGTATCACAACAATCGGACTGTTTATCGGGACGATGCCTGTATTTTTCATCCGCCCACAGTCGCTGCTTGCTCATCAAATCGTTGTTTTGATACTGACCGCTGCAGCACTGCCCGCCATCATCACTTGTATTCAGAAAGGAAAATGAGTATGCGTCAATGCTTCATGGATGTCGTAACACCAACTGTTTCGGAAACGCTTTCCTATTTTGTCCGTGAAAATACCGTGTTTGTGATTCTTCTGTTTCTGCTTCTCCTTGTCCTTGCAGTTTCCGTTGTCAATATCCTTGTCCTCAAAAGGAACGCAAAGAAGCAGCCCGAACAATCCGACCGATCCGACCGATCCGATTCCGGTGGTGCACAGTGATCCTCATCGGATACCTTGTTGTACTGTGTTCAGTCACGATACTGCTGGAAAGCATCCCGAGCCTGTTCGTCAGAGACAGAATCTCATGGTGGCGGGCAAGTGTAATCTGCAACATTGTCACAAATCCGCTGCTCAATGTCATTGCACTCCTCCTGACTGCCTATCTGCCGAATGAACTCTTTTTACAACCGACCGTGCTGATACTGGAAGGTGTCGTTGTATTTTCAGAGGCATATTTCTATCAGCGGATGTTGGATAGGGTATGGTCCGCGTGTCTGCTCTATTCCCTGGCAGCCAACAGTATCTCATACGGCATCGGTACGGTTCTGTTATCACTGTAATTTTATCCGCCATTTTTCCGTCCTCTTCCGATTTTTTCGGGAGAGGATTTCTTTTTCTCGCAAATGTTCATACTTCTGTCACATCTGTCGTTTATACTGTAAGCATAACCCGTTGCAATCCGTCACGGGAACACAATTTTATGACCCGAGGTACTGACCATGAAACAATCAAGTATCAAACGAATCCTCATTCCGATCATGCTGGTTCTGACACTGACAGCCATGCTGGTTTGTGTGTCGGCGGCGGAAACAACCGAAACCGTACAGAATCCGACGGCAAAGCTGACGGTCACCTCTGTCAAAACAGGAGAAACCATCGAAACGCTGTATGAGATTGCCGAAGCTGCATTTTATGCGGCGGAACAGGAAGCACAGTCCCACGACAAGACCGTCACGGTGACCTTGCTTGCACCGCAGAAAGGCTACACCTTTGCATGCGGACTTTCCTATTTCACCAGCCCCATCACCGTCGATCTCGGCGGCTTCCACCATTATATCAAGCATTTCAGTATCAGCGGTCAGAGTACGCTGACGATCAAAAACGGTACTGTTACAACCGCAGGTCCTCATTCCTCCGATCTGTTCGGCATCAACATCAACCATCCGCAGCTGACGGTCATTCTGGAAAAGGATGTCACTGTCAACGGTGCTGACCGCAACACCATGATTCATGCGGAAGGCGCAGAGGATGTCATCATGGAATTCGTCGGTACGATTCCCATGCGCGTAATGAACGGTGCACTCGTCAACCACGGCACGATCATTGGCGGTACCTCCGCGACTGCCGTACAGAATGACGGCGGCGAAATCTACAACCACGGTACCATCCGCGGCGGCGACGGATTTGCAAACAATCCCGCGTATACGTTCGACGGCGGCTGCGGTGTCAACGGCTACAATGGTGTCACGCTGAATACCGGTATCATCCGTTCCGGCAATGTCACAGTTACTGCACCGACCGATGAGCAAATCATGAGCGGTCCTGCCGTTTACGGTATTGTCAAAGAGAACACCGGCTCCATCATCGGCGGTTCCGTCACAGCGAACAGCTCCAATGTTACTCCCGGTCCCGGTGTCTATGGTGCTGTCGGTCTGAATACCGGTACCATCCGTTCCGGCGACGCACATTCTACTGCCAAGGAAGGACAGGTCATCGGTTCCTCTGCAGTGATCGGCTGGCAGACGCTGAATGCAGCAGACTATGGCTACAGCGATGATATTACCGTATATGCCGTCATCCTTGAAAACCGCGGCACGATCACGACAGGCAAGCTTTCTGCCGATGCCGAGGGTATCATCATAGAGGATTATCCTACGGTCATGTCCCGCGGCGATTCCTCCTACGAAGTTCTTTACAACAGCGGCGAGATCATCGCTGTCGGCGGCGCAAATGCGTTTGACGAATCGTTCTCCGGTCATATTGTTTATGAAAACACCGGCATCATCACGCCGATTGCGTTGACACAGACCGATCTGAACATCTTCATTGACGGTACCAAGATTGATCCGATGGCTCCGTCCCGTTTCTATGACGGCAAGGAACACACCCTTGCTTATACATTGACCTTCGGCGGCAAGGATGTGACCTTTGACGGTGTAACCGATGCATTAACCCTTGACGGAACAGAAGTATCCGCGCTGAACCAAGCAGGCTCGTACAGACTTGCGGTTTCTCTGGGTGATCAGACAAAGACTTACTATATCGACATTCAGCCCGATCATCCTTTCAATGATATCACCGAAGATCACCCCTACTATGCTGACATCGCAGGTGTCTACCAGAAGGGACTGATGAACGGCACCGAGCCAAATGTCTTCTCTCCCGATACCACGCTTTCCCGTGCAATGCTCGTCACGATGCTGTGGCGTATGGAAGGTCAGCCGGTTGTCAATTACGCCATGCAGTTTTCCGATGTCGCAGAGGAAGACTGGTACGCAGAAGCCATTCGCTGGGCAGCTGCGGAAGGACTTGTCCTCGGCTATGACGACGGTACGTTCGGTGTCAACAATCCGATCACGCTCGAGCAGATGGCAGTCATTCTCTACCGTTACGAACAGTACAAGGGCGGCGGATTTACCGGTATGTGGATGTTCCGTCTGAACTATGACGATATCGCCGATATTTCCGAATGGGCATACGAGGCAGTCTGCTACACGGTTATGAAGGGTGTTTATTGCGCGCCGACGGAAACCACATTGCAGCCGCAGAAGTCCGCAACACGTGCAGAAGCCGCAGGATTTTTGAATCGCTATGCAGATTACCGTGCTTCGCTGATTTCAGAAGTCCAATAAATCCATATCATCGAAAGGAAGGGGTTGCTGTACTTTGGGCAACCCCATATTACCATCATGGAACTGACTGCCAAACAGGCAAAACATACCAAACATGCATGCTATTTTGCCTATCTCGCTATGTCCTCGATTTTCAGTCTTCCGCCGCTGCTGTTCAACACGTTCCGCGCCATGTACGGAATTTCCTATACCTTACTCGGAACACTGGTACTGATCAACTTCTGTACTCAGCTGACGGTCGACCTGATCTTCACCTTTTTCACAAAATATTTCAATCCGCACAAAACGGTGCGCATCATGCCATGTTTGACAACACTGGGACTTCTGGTATATGCGCTGATCCCGACCTTTTTCCCACAGATCGCCTACGTCGGATTTGTCGCGGGAACCGTAATCTTCTCGATTGCCGCAGGTCTTTGTGAGGTTATGCTGTCCCCGACCGTTGCGGCACTTCCCTCCGACAATCCCGACCGCGATATGTCAATGCTCCATTCCCTTTACGGCTGGGGTGTGCTGATGGTCATCGTCATCAGTACCCTTTTCCTGCGTATCTTCGGTACGGAATACTGGATGGTTCTGACGCTGTTCTGGGCGATGCTTCCGATTGCTTCCTGTATGCTGTTCTGTACGTCAAAACTGCCGGAAATGGATCTGACATCACAGAGTGATAGTGCTGAAGCCGCAAAGAAGAAAAACTTCGGTCTGGCACTTTGTGTCGCCTGCATCTTTCTCGGTTCAGCCGCAGAAAATGCGATGACCAACTGGATCTCCGGTTACATGGAAACAGCACTCCATCTGCCCAAGGTGATTGGTGATATCCTCGGTATGGCGGCGTTTGCGATGCTGCTGGTTCTGGCAAGAACCCTCTATGCAAAATACGGTAAAAATATCACAGCGATTCTGATGTACAGCATGATCGGTGCTGTCATCTGTTATCTCGTTGCAGCACTTTCGCCGTTTGTTGTACTGTCAATGATCGCCTGTATGCTGACCGGTTTCGTTACCTCGATGCTTTGGCCGGGTACGCTGATTTTGATGGAAGAAAAGATTCCGAATCCCGGCGTGACCGCATATGCACTGATGGCTGCCGGCGGTGACTTCGGCGCTTCCGTCGCTCCGCAGATGCTCGGAATCATCACCGACAATGTTGCTGCAAGCAATTGGGCGGCTGAACTTTCCGTCAATCTGGCCTTAACGCCCGACGAGATCGGTATGAAGGTCGGTATGATTGCCGCGGCGGTTTTTCCGCTGATCGGTATCGGTGTTGTTCTGTACATCAAGCGTTATTTTGCAAAAGTATTGTAATTTCCTCCATTTATAAAGAAGAACTCCCTGTCACACGAAAAAGCATGATAGGGAGTTTATTCTTTGTCTGTATCATTCAATCAATGACTGCGTATCAAGAGCCAGGATATCCTCTTCGGTCAGCGTATACATCCAGGAAAGATACGTTTCCTGCCGATGAGCGGATGCTACCAGTCCGCCGATATTCTCCAGAAAATACGCCGCATCGTCCTGCAAAGTGTAATCAGAAGCCGTATAGTCCATATATTTACGGAAGAACTCCAGATACACATTGATTGTCGAAAGCACGGGATTCTCCGATGTATCCCGACCGTATACCAGAAGCCCCATGATTGCCTCTGCGGCACCGTCATCATCGACGCCCTCACGGAACAAATCCTGAATACCGCTCTGATAATAAAGACAGTAATTTTCCCGCGAGCCGACCCAATCACCGAGAAGATCGGCAAACATATTCACAGCGCGGTACTGTCTGTCAAAACCGACATACGCCGATGTTTCCCGCTGTTCGGTAAGTGCAGAATAATAAGCTTCAAATTCCGCATAATATGCATCATCCTGCTGATTTTGTTCATACGGAAGAACGATATCGTGACCATTCCGTCCAAATCCGAACTGCTTCATCGGAATCAGCGGAACCGGATCATGCGCATTGATAATGTTATAGACAGGAACAGATGCATCCGGTACATCTGCCACATTCGGCGCCGCAAAAGCATACGCATAAATGTTGTCCGCAAGAAAGAACGAATCACGGCTCAACAGCTCCGCAAGACAGTTTGTGACTGCCGCAGATCGGCTGAAGCCGGAAATCAGGAGTTTGATCTGCGATGAAGGATACGCAGATGCTGTTTCCGCAATATATGTACGCAGATTGTCACGGACATTTTCTGCTGCTGCTGTAAATCCGTTGTGCGGACCGCTCTCGCCGACATATCCGTTGCTGACCCATTCCGAACCGTAACCTGCACCACGACAAATGACTGTTACCAAAAGACACGGTTCACCGTCAATGGTAAGTTCTTTTTGCGCAAAGGAATGGGCAACCAGATCCTCTTCCGAATCCAACGGCTTGTCATAATGGATGTATTTCTGATCGACAAATCCGAACCGGTCATAAGCTGTACGCAAACGAATTAGATTGTCCTCGGATGCCTGTTCATCCCCTCCGGCTGTGGTGTTAGCGGTACATACCATAGCAAGCGCAAATTTCGCAATATCGTGATGGTAGGTACTGCTGTCGGACGCAAACATGGTATCGTCAAAATGGACATCGCGAATCAGATTCACACCGTCACTGGCGCTGTCCGAATATAGAATATCCGCATAAATCCCGACGCGCAGACGGTATGCAGAAAAGTTACACATCAGCTGTGCCATCAATGCACGAGAAGCATGCTTCTGCGGCTGTAGTTCACCGTTGATTCCCGTATAAATACCGTTGTCCAGTGCCCAACACATAGCATCCGCTGCCCATCCCGATACTGCCACCGCGTCCGTATAGCCGTCGATCACGGTTGCTCCGACCGGCTTAAAGCCACCATAGTTATACAGAATCTGGACAGCCTGCTCAACCGTAATAGCATCATCCGGGCCAAAGGTACCGTTTCCGTATCCGCTGACCACCCGATTTTGTGATGCCCACGCAACATACGGTGTGTACCATTTGTCATCTGCCACATCGGTATAGTTGGTATGCAGGTAGTGTGACAGATTCATACCTTCTGCATTTGCAAGCACCGTCACGACCGTCGCGCGTGTCATAGATGCATCCGGTTCAAATGTTGTTTCCGAGGTTCCGCGGAAAATACCGTTTTCATAACAGAAGACGATGGCATCGTAATGCGGATGCTTCGCGGAGACATCATCAAATGGAAGAAGTTCATCCGTCTTATCAGATGCGGCACACGCCATCGCCAGAGACAGACATAAGATCAGTACAGTCGACAGAAACAGTACAGCAATTACAGAATGTTTCAGCCGATTGTTCTTTTTCATCATTATCATTGGTTCAAAATCATCCTTTCTGTTTTCATTATACACGATATTCTTACAAAAATCAAGTATCATTTACGACAAAAACAAATTTCATCTTGCAAAATTCCCGTATTCATGGTATCATATGGTAATAGAAACCAAAAAAGGAGAATCCTCATGTCTACAATCACACTACACCCCGAAACCGTCGTCGGCACCATCAAGCGCATGCATGCCGTCAACAACGGTCCTGCGAAATGCCGCATCGACAACTGCGACGATTACCGCCGTGCCGGTATTCCGTTTGCGCGCAACCACGATGCTTCCTACTGCGAGGAATACGGCAGTGAGCACTGCGTTGACATCATTGGTATTTTTCCGAATTTCGACGCGGATCCGTATGATGAAAACTCGTACGATTTTGCCATTACCGACAAATATCTGCAAACCATCCTGGAAACAGGAACCCGGATTTTCTACCGCCTCGGCAACCGCATTGAGCATTACTGCAAGAAATACGGGACTCTGCCGCCAAAGGACTTTCACAAGTGGGCGGTCATCTGTGAGCATATCATCCGCCACTACAACGAAGGATGGGCAAACGGCTTTCATTGGAACATTGAATATTGGGAAATTTGGAACGAAGCAGATCTGGACTACGACGATTCCGACAACAAGCTCTGCTGGGGCGGTACTGCGGCACAGTTCTATGAATTTTACCGTATCGCCGCACTCCATTTGAAAAAGTGCTTCCCGCATCTGAAAATCGGAGGTCCCGCGGCATCGTGGCCAACCAATCCGTGGCTGGAACGCTTCTTTGCGGCAATGACCGAAGGAGAACGCGTACCGCTGGATTTCTATTCGTGGCACAACTATTTCACCGATCCGAAAACCATCGCAGAAAACGCCGATTATGTCCGCACGCAGCTTGACCGCTGGGGTTATACGGAAACCGAAAGCATCTGCAACGAATGGAATTATATTGAGCGCTTTGCAGGGGAGGAATTCCGTCACTCCATTTCCGTCATCATCGGCATGAAGGGCGCAGCATTCACCTCTTCCGTCATGGCAAAATCGCAGAATGCGTCGATCGATATGCTGATGTACTATGATGCACGCCCGTGCGTATTCAACGGTCTGTTCGACTTCTATACGCTCAAACCGCTCAAGGGCTACTATCCGTTTGTCATGTGGAACGAGCTTTACATACTCGGAAATCAGACAGAAGCCCTCTCTGATGATCCGGCTGTCGATGTCATCTGCGCTTCGGACGGAGATGCGGTCTGCGCTGTCATCACGTATTATTCGATGGATGAGACAGCGGATACAAAGGAAGTTACGATAAACGGTGAAGGCACATATGATGTCTACACGCTGGATGCCGACCATAATTATGATCTGACCCAAACCGTCACACTTCCCACAGCACTTTCCATGCAGGCAAATTCCGTGATTCATTTGAAAAAAGCATAAACGATTCTCAAAAGTCGACGGGACAGGCGTCCCCGACTGTCCTGATCCGATACAAACGGGGGACAGTCGGGATGCCTGTCCCGACAATTTTATACACATGCTTCTCGCGGTTACACCGCCAGATATTTCGCCAATTTCGGATTCTGCGTGCGTTCAAAGTGCGCATCCAGCCATTTTCCGCACAGCGTGATCAGCGGACCGTTGACGAGTGCCGCGACGACGGTACCGATACCGATACCCTCCAATACATAGCCGGACACAATCGCCTCACCGAGTGCGGTAAAGGAAAAGTCAGAGAACACACCCGCGCCAAACAAGATGACAGATAACATGATTGAAAAAGCACAGCTGATGCAGTCATAAGACAGCTTCACTCGTCCGAACGGAATGGAATATACCACCGCAAGTTCACGTACAAAAAGCTCATAAACCTCCGGTGCAAGATAGGTGCGGACAAACAGCGCCACAGAAATCGAGATAAACGCAGTTCCGACAGCAAACAGAACAATTCTTGACGCAAGGGTGTCTGACGGAACAGCTCCGACCAGCCACAGCATCAGATCAAAGGTGTAGCCGTACACAACCGCAGTTATAAACGAAAACAGATACTGCACACGGAAGCGCCTGACGCAAACGCACATCAGGATCAGAAGAAGTCCCTGAAACAGATACTCCGCCGTTCCGAAGGAGATCAGACCGCCAAGCTTGGTAAACAGCAAATAGGCAGGGGCAACGATCATCGAATAGCCAAAGTTCGATGCCGACACACACGCAACGCCTGCTGCCATACACAGAATACCAAGGAGATACGCGATCTCCTCGGGTAAGGTTCGTTTTTTCATCTTATGCTTCCGCTTCCAGAATATTGGACGTGATGTAGTCAACGCCCCAGGCGGCAAGCTGTTCGGCACGTTCCTTCTCATCAACCGTCCAGCAGTTGACACGGATACCTGCCGCATGGAGCGCCGCAATGCGTTCCTCGGTCAGCGCACTGTGATGTACATCGAGATCGAGCTTATCACCAACCAGACGCGCGATCATTTCATCGGATGCGTCGCCTGTTAAGAACTGGCAGGTCGCTTCCGGACGAATCGCGCGGACCTTGAGCAGATTGTCATAGTTGAAGGAAATGAACGTGATGCCGGCAAGGTAGTCAAAAGACTCAATACGCGCAACGATCTCCGCGATCTCCTCATCGGTGAACGCAGACTTGAGCTCCAGCACGCCGACCTTTTCATAGCGCTTGCAGATGCTGACATATTCTTCCAGCGATGCCAGATGCAGATCAACACGGCGCTTGGTACCGTCCATGTCATAAAGCGTGATACGGCGCAGCGTTTCGTAAGATGCTTCTTCAACCTTAAGATTCTCACCGGCGATCCGCGCAAGGTTGCCATCGTGGTTGAGAATGAAGTTTCCGTCGTTGGTACGGTAGATATCGGTTTCCATACCGTAGTAAGAACGGTTGCCTGCCGCCAGGAATGCCGCAACGGTATTTTCACGTTCAAGACCGCTGACCCCGCGATGCGCTACCATCTGCGTTTTGCCTGCATGAATTTTGATTGTATTCATAAGATTGATTCCTTTCTGCTCTGTGAAATTGATGTATCATAATCATATCACACTTTCGCGAAAATTGCAAGCATCCCATGAAGATTTTTGAAATTTTGATAATCTGTAAACATTTTATTGTCATATCATTGCTTTTTCATAAAATCTCTTGACAGGCAAAGAAAAAAGTTTTATACTTATATACAATAGATAAACCGTATTCCATTTGATTATTTTAGGAGTGAATATTACGCAAATGCAAATTTCCATTCCCGCGCCCCTGCAAAAAATGATCCTCCCCGCAAAAATTATTCTGCTTTCCGCGGCAACATGGTGGTTTCTGCGGCTCAATGCGCTCCTCGACGGCACCAATCCCTACGGGTTTCTGAACCTGCTTCTGCTTGGTTGTATCTGGGCAGCCTTTCTGATCCCGAAATCCTTTTGGGAAACGGTTCCGATGCAGGCGGTATCGTATGTGTTCCTCGCGGCAGTTCCGATGCTGCATCTGATGCTCGTTGAGCTTCTGATGCCGCGTACCCGCGAGATCGTAACAAAGATGCTGTATCTGAATATCATCCTCTATTATCTGATATTCCTGGTTTTACTGCTCTTATTCCGGCGCCGCAGCCAGTTTGCGGTATTGATCGGTTCTGTTCTGGCTTGTGTCTTCGGTACAACGAACTGCGTTGCATGGAGCTTCCGTTCCCTGCCGCTGCTTCCGTGGGATCTTTATTCTGCATCGACCGCACTTTCCGTAGCATCGGAATACGAGTTTGCCTATACCCACCAGTTCTACACCATTGAGCTGGCATTTGCCGCCATCATCGTCCTCGGGTTCCGACTGAAACAACGGCATCACATTCCGATTCCCGCGATCCATTGGTCAGCCGCAGGCATTTCTGCCATCGCGCTCACCGGATTTTTGCTGTTTTTGCAGACCGATACCGTTTTTACCAAGTTTGGCGGTTACCGTTATCTGTTCACACCGACCGTTTATTATGAGCGCAACGGCGGTGCTGTATCGTTCATTTCCACCCTGCACTATCTGAACGTCGAAAAGCCGTCCGGATATGACGCAAAAGCCGCCGCCAAGGCTTCCGCAGCATATACGGAGAATGCACAGGCTGAAAAAGCGGCGTATCTTTCCTCGGACGAGGAAATGCCCAACGTCATTGTCATCATGAATGAAGCGTTTTCCGATCTGCGCGCGCTGTGTGACTACGAAACGAATCTCCCCGTCACACCCAACATCGATGCACTGACGGAAAACACAATCAAGGGCAATCTGCATGTTTCCGTCAAGGGCGGTAATACGGCCAACTCCGAATATGAATTTCTGACCGGCGACACAATGGCATTTCTGCCGACCGGCTCCATTCCGTACCAGCAGCACATCAAGGGTGAAACGCCAAATCTTGCGTCCTACTTCAAGACCCTTGGCTATGAAACGGAAGCGGTTCATCCGTATTATGCCTCAGGATGGTTCCGCGATCACATTTATCCGTGGTTTTCCTTTGATGAAGATACCTTCGTTGAGGACTTCTATCCGCTGTACTCCTTTGATCTTCTGCGCGGCTATGTATCGGATGATACGCTGTTTGACTACATCATCGATCAGTATGAGAAAAACGACAAAAATGAAGATGCACCGCGCTTCACGTTTGCTGTCACGATGCAGAATCACGGCTCTTACGACAAGGAATATGACAATTTCAAGCCCGATGTCACCGTTGTCGGCATTGAGGAATATCAGCGCATTTCCGCATATCTGTCTTTGATCCGCAAAACGGACGAATACTTCGGTGCTCTCGTCGAATATTTCCGCAATTACGATGAGAAAACGGTTATCGTCATGTTCGGCGACCACCAGCCAAATGATAATGTCGTTTCCACGCTGATGGGCAACGCAGGCGTTGACAATTCCGCCGCCGCGCTGGACGGCAGTAACCGCTATATCACGCCGTATGTCCTATGGGCAAATTACGACATCGACGAAGAGGCGGTTTCCTCTGTCATGAACACCGAGGATATCTCGATCAACTATCTTTCCACACTGCTCTGTACGGCAGCCGAGCTTCCATTGACCGGCTATCAGAAGTTCCAGCGGGAAATTCAGCCGCAATATCCCGTCATTACGGCAAAAACGATTCTCGACGGCAATGACGGCACGATATACTCCGTCGACGATCTCCGTACCTTGAAGACAGACGCAGCTCATCCGCTTGCCCGCTATCAGGCATTTGCCTATAATCACATTTTTGACGAAAAGCACAGAATCGACGGCTTCTTTGACTGATCCGATGTTCTGACAAAAACACATGGACTGATACACGCTTCAAAACGCGCATCAGTCCATTGTTTTTATCAGTTCTGTTTCTGTACGGATTTGTATTCGTCGTAGGCGCGGAAGTACGGACACGACTTATACGAACCCGCCATATACCGTGCCATTTCGTCCTCATCCAGATGCTGGGTACAGACCTCCTCGCCCATCTCATCATCCCAGTCATAGTAGAGACAGATGTCACAGCAGGCGCGGATCTTTGCCCGTCCGGTAATGCCCTTCTTCTTTTCTTCCATGGCAATCACAGTGCAGAAAGGAATCCGACGATGCGTTCAGCGAGCAGGTTGTGTCCGGCATCGGAGGGATGCAGACCGTCGGGCATGTACTTCTGCTGTACCGTCGGAACTGCGGGCTGCATACCGGACATGCTCCATAAATCCAGCACAGGGATCGAATAATATGCCGCAACGGATTTCAGAACACCGACGTAGACACACAGCGGCTGACCGTTGCCTGCACTCGGAGCATCTTCATTCAATCGGTGCAGCGGTGTGCAGATGACCGTGACCACATCGGGATAGGTTTCAATCAGCGTTCTGCACAGATAGTGGCACGCACCCCAATACGTTTCGGGTGTGCGGTCGTCGGGCGTACCGATCGGTGCATCGCCGTGACCATAGTCATTCGTGCCGCCGAAGACGACATTGATGTCGGCTTCCTTGTCCATATCGACACACCGCATACAGAAATCAAGATCAAAGCGGTTGTTGGGATCGGGGTTCTTCTGTCTTGCAATACGGGTACCGCTGATGCCGTAGTTGTTTGCACGTGCAAGTCCTGCAATGGCGGCAACACGGCTGACATAGCGCGTTTCGGCAGACGACGCACCGACACCTTCGGTAATGCTGTCGCCGAGGAAATTGATGACTTTGTTTTTCAGTTCCATGATAGACTCTCCTTGTGGGATTTTCATTTGTCTTTATGATACCACATCTGCGCGGATTTGTAAAGAGTTTTTTTGTATTTGCTTTTTGCCGGGCATTTTGCCCGTATCCCCTTGCAAAATCCCGATTTTATGGTATAATAATAGCAATCAACCATTTACACCATGACAAAAAGGAGAACAATCACTATGGTACAAATCGAAATGTCCGACGGCGGCATCATCAAAATCGAACTCGACCCGAAGGCCGCTCC
>JAFYTT010000302.1 GCA_017558715.1 Clostridia bacterium
GAATGCATGGATTGCTCTTCCGATCGCCATCATTCTCATGGTCGCAGCGCTGTTTGTCATCAAGACACTCACCGCAAAGAAGAAAGCATAATTAAAAACACCGCATCCCGCAGATCAAAACGGTCTGCGGGATTCTTTATCATCACGGCAAATCGCCCCCAAAAGCCCGATACTTGACAAAAACACCGAAATGTGATATACTATCATAATCAGAACAGATGATTTGCAATCCCGACAACACAGGAGAGGAGGAATGACGATGCCCGCAAAACAGCCGCAAAAAAAGAAAAGCACTACACTGCCGGAATTTCTGCGCTGGCTGTATCTGCGCAGTAAGCTGCGCCGTCGGTATTCCCGCGACAATGTCCGCCGCACACAGAAGATCCAACGGTGGTGCGCCATCGGCTTTGCACTCCTCATGACCGTACTTTTATCCGGCGGCATGACATATACACGCCTCTACTACGCGTCAAATCCCGACATCATTTCCCTGCCCTCCACGTCACCGTCACAGCCGATCGGAAATCCGTCCCTTGCGCAGGATGCCCTCACTTATGATGTCACAGTTACCATCGGCACCGGGACACCTGTCCATTGGATCACCTCCGCGATGACCGTTGCCGATGTTCTTGACGATATCGGGTATACGCCATGCGCGGATGATCTGATCACACCCGCACCCGAAACCGTCGTGACTGAAGATACAGAAATCACGGTTGTTCTTGTCACCTATGAGGAAAGTGAGGAAATCGCCGCCATTCCATACAGCACCGATTACCTTGATGTTCAGACAATTCCGCGCGGCAAAACAGCCCGTGTCTCCTACGGTGTGGAAGGTGTCGCCCGACAGCTGCAGCGCCGCCGATACGAAAACGGAGTCCTTGCCGATACCGAGGTGCTCTCCTCGGAAACCGTCACAGCACCGGTCAACGAAGTCCTGCAGCGCGGGGTCGGAGGCGTTGTCTCCGGCAAGCACGGCAGCTTTAACTATTCCTATTATATCGATGTCACAGCAACGGCATACGGCGATTATGATGAACCGCGTCTGACCTACTCCGGCACACTCGCACAGGAGGGTGTCATCGCTGTTGATCCGACTGTCATTCCGCTCGGCACAAAAGTTTATGTCAAAGGCGATTACGGTGACTACGGATACTGCTCCGCCGATGATATCGGTTCGGGCATCAAGGGATATCACATCGACATATTCATGGAATGTTCGCGCGAGGAAATGCTCCAGTTCGGCATCCGCAAAATGCGCGTTTACATTCTCGACTGACAGAGCAAGGAGGTTACGCATGAAGTTACGCCGTCCGGGACTGATTCTGATTCTCACTACAGTCCTCTTTTGGCTCTGCGCCTGTCAGGGTACCGAGCCTGTCAATGCGGACAACGCCATGGCACCGGCTGACGTCATCCGCGGCTATCCGATCATTTTCAAGCAAGTTTACTGCACCGGTGAAAACAACGACACACCGGTGCGTTATTCTTATATTGAGCTTTTCAACACCTCAGACAAGCCCGTGTCCCTTGACGGCTTATATCTCGGATATGCAAAAGGTGATCGTGACAAGTTCGCACCTTACCCCCTTCCCGAAGATGCCGTGATCGCACCGCATGCATCGTATCTGATCCGCGGCGCACAGGCAGTCGGAGAAAACGGTGAGCTTTATATCGATGCATGTGAAAAATTCACACTGTCCCATTACGACGCGGATCTGCCGAATCTCCGCCTGTCCTCCAAGCGCTGCCGATTGATTCTGACCGATTCTCCGAACGCCGTCAAACAATCCGAGATTCACGCAGGTACGGTTCTTGCGTATTTCGGTGCATACCGTGCCGATGCAGGGGAACCGTTTCCGTATCCCGCCGACAGCGACGCGCTCGACAAGCACACCGCTGTTCTGCGTACCGAGGACAATTCGGCATGGTTAACGGTTGACTATACCGAGCAAAACTGCTTCACCGTCACCGATTATACGCCGTCTTCCACCAAAGGAAAGCTGACCGATATCCCGCTTTCGGCAGTAGAGGTCATAGCTTCCGTCAAGGGCGGACGGTACGACGACGATGTGACCGTCACACTGTCCACCCTGCCCGGCTATGACATTGTGTATACCCGTGACTGTGCAAAATCCCCGCGTGCCTTTGATATCTATTCCGGTGCCGATATCCGTATCACCGATACAACAGCCGAACAATACGGTTATACCGCATCACTTCTGATGGACAAATACGGCTCAAACGTCAAGCCGCGAACACTGCCGACAATTGCCGCATCGGTACTCCGCGCCTGTGTGACCGACGGCAAATCCTTCGGTCCAATCATGACGGAAACGTATTTTGTACAGGAGAACATGTCCGATTATGACGACATTCTGCTGATGAACATCACGCTCGACCCCGATGACTTTACCGGGAAGGACGGCATTTATGCGGTCATCAGCGATAATATCTTTGCAAATCGCCCGCCCTGTGACGGATATATGGAAATTTTTGATCCTGCGGGACAGAATCCCGATGACCATTATGTTCGTCTGACAATGAACGGCAACGGCTCCCTTGCGTTTTACCAGAAATCCATGCGCGTATCCGTACGTGAACCATCCACGGTCGAGAGCGGCGGAACGCTCGAATACGACCTGTTTGCAGGAGAGGCTGTCAATGATGCCGATATTCCGATCACGGCATTTGACACTTTTGTCCTGCGCAATTCCGGCAACGATGTCTCCTGTGCACACTTCCGTGATGCGCTGATGCAGAAGCTCTCTGTTAAACTGAACGTCTGCACACAGGCATATCGTCCGTCGCTGTTATTCATCAACGGCGAACTGTGGGGACTTTACAATCTGCGGGAACGCTATTCCACCGATTATTTCTACCGCCATTTCGGACTTCTGCCGGAAAATCTCGTCATGCTTGAATCGATTTCCCCGCTTCTGACGGGCAGCTGGAACACCAAATACGAGCTCAACGAAGGTATACCCGGAGATGAGGAAGACTTCTATGCGCTCATCGATTATGCTGCTTCTCATAACATGAAAGAGGATGCGCATCTCGAATGGATCGAGGAACGCATGGATCTTGATAACTATATCGACTTCTTCATTGCATCCTGTTACCTTGCCAACACCGACTGGCCGGGCAACAACATCAAGGTCTGGCGCAACAAAAATCCCGATGATCCGTCAGGACTGGATACGCGCTGGCGTTGGGTCCTCTCCGACATGGACTTCGGTATCGGCCACTCCACGAGCGCCAATCAGCAGATGTTCACCCATGCGCTGACAGAGGATACCGTCTGCGGCAAGCTGATGGTCAATCTTCTGAAAAACAACGCCTTCCGTTTGCGCTTTGCTGACCGCGCCTGTATGCTTGTCAACGAAATCTATCAAACAAACACCATGCTCGCAGAGCTTGATCGTTTTGCCGATACCATTGAACCTTATATGGATCTGAACTTCAAGCGCTGGAGAGGTGACGGCGGTTCGATGGATCGTTGGGAGGATCATGTCCGTGCCGCAGAGCACTTCCTTGCCGGCCGTACCAAGTATTTCATCCGTGAGATGCAGGATAAGCTGCGTGTCACGCTCGATCTCTTTTCCTGCGAAACAGACGGTCATGCCGATGTTTCCATTACCACAGAACCTGCCACAGCCGGTATTCCCGATTACTGTATCACAGATCGCCCGATGGATGACACACCCCTTTACTTCCGCGACTCCACAGCCGTTACCATCCGTGCTGTTCCGCACGACGGTTATCGTGTCACGGGATTTGTCTGCAACATCGGACCGCGTGAGGAAACCGTATCCGGCGATACCCTGCGCATCGAACTGTACGCAAAATGTACCATCACGGTACTGACGGAAAAAACAAATCCATAAATCAAAAACAGGAGAAAATATATGCTTACCATCGGTTGTCACTTATCCGCATCGGACGGCTATCTTGCCATGGCAAAGGAGTCGATCCGCATCGGTGCAAATACCTTCCAGTTCTTTACCCGCAATCCGCGCGGCGGTCAGGCAAAGCCCATCAACGAAAAGGACATTACCGCTTTCCACGAATTCTGCAGTGAAAACGGCATCAACGTCATTTTAGCACACGCGCCGTATACGCTCAATGCGGCGGCGGCGGATCCCAAGGTGCTTGAATTCTGCGAAAACACGATGCGCGACGATCTTCGCCGCATGGAGTATACCCCCGGCAATCTTTACAACTTTCATCCCGGCAGTCATGTCAAGCAGGGTACGGAAAAAGGCATCGAGCTGATTTCCGACATGCTCAACCGTGTGCTGACGCCCGACCAGACCACCACCGTCCTGCTCGAAACCATGGCCGGCAAAGGCAGTGAAGTCGGACGAACATTTGAAGAACTGCGTGCCATCATCGACCGCGTCGAGCTGAAGGAGAAGCTCGGTGTCTGTATGGATACCTGCCATGTTTCCGACGGCGGCTACGACATCATCGGCGATCTCGACGGCGTTCTGCGTCAGTTTGACCAAATCATCGGTCTTGACCGTCTGCGCGCAATGCACATCAACGATTCCATGAACCCGCCGTCCGCCCACAAGGATCGCCATGCCAAAATCGGGGAAGGACACATCGGCACCGAGGCGATCGTCCGTGTCATCAACCATCCCCTGCTCTGCCATCTGCCGTTCTATCTGGAAACCCCGCATGATACCAACGACGGTTACGCAAAGGAAATCGCGATGCTCCGTGCGGCATATACCCACGCATGATTTTCCAGACCCAAGGAGGCTGATTTTTCATGCTGTCATCTCTTTTCTCCATCGCAGAACTGATCGCCGTCTGTACTGCCGCTGTTACCGGCGTTCTTGCCGCGGCTGAAGTCCGTGCTGATCTCTTCGGTGCGATGGTACTCGGATGTACCACAGCGTTCGGCGGAGGCATCGTCCGTGACCTACTGCTCGGTGTCACGCCGCCTGCAGCGCTGCGGGAACCGAGTCTCTTGATCATCACCGCCATTGTTTCCCTTACCGTCTTTTTGCTGGAATATACCCTCGGCGACAAAGCAGCCGGAACCGCACTTGCAAGAGAAAGCTCCCGACATGAACAGCTGCTCAATGCGCTGGACGCACTCAGCTTATCCATGTTTGTCATTGTCGGTATCGATGCCGCAATGGAAGCAGGATATAAAGACAATGCCTTTCTGTTGATCTTCGTCGGTGTCATTACCGGTGTCGGCGGCGGTCTTCTGCGTGATGTCATGATCCGCCGTGTACCCGTCATTCTGCAAAAGCGTATTTATGCGCTTGCCGCTTTGCTTGGTGCGGTCATCGATGTCTATCTGACAAAGTTCGGCTGTGCCCGTCAGATTTCTGCTGTGATCGCTGTCTGTTTTATTCTGGTCATCCGTTTTCTCGCCCTGCATTACCGCTGGAATCTGCCGCGATATCCAAAACATTAACAAATTTCATATACAAAGGAGAACTACCATGCCGTATATCCGTACAACAACCAACCGTCCCGTCGCAAAATCCACCGCTGATAAAATTACAGCTGCCTGCGGTCAGGCGATCACCCTGCTCCGCGGCAAAACCGAGGAATGGCTCATGGTCGAAGTCACCGGCGATAAAAACCTGTACTTCAAGGGTACCGACGAGCCTTGCGCCATTGCCGAAGTTCAGATTCTCGGCAAAGCCAATCCCTCCGAACTTGAAAACCTGACCGATGCGATGACGCAAATTCTTTCTTCAGCGCTTGATGTCCCCTCCGACCGCATTTATGTCCGTTACGAAGAGGTCGCATACTGGGGATGGAACGGAGCGAATTTCTGATGATACACGCGACGTTCAAACCGCACCATTTTCTCGATTTTCTGCATGAAATCGCAGAAAACAACGGTGTTTTTTCAGAAGAAAGCCCCTCGGGTCACCTTATGGGCTATTACGGAAATCTGCTCGCCGCCGGAAAAATCGATACTGTGACCTTCACGTCGGGTGCTGACGATCCCTGCAAGCCCTGCCGAAAGCTCAAGGACGGTATCTGTACTGACCGCTTTGACGCCGCAACAACCGCCCGTTACGGCACCGACAGCAAGTATGAATACAACAAATCCCTCGATCTGCAATTTGCCGCTCTGCTTCCCGACATCTTCTCTTTCGACCACGAGCGCAGCATCGACGAGGTTTATGCATATCTGCAAAAGCACCTGACGCCCGAATTGATTCTCAAGAACTGGCCGCGAGAACACCGCGTGGAGTTTACCATGCAAGGTCTTGCAATGGCAATGGAAGCCAGAAAAGGCAGATGAACCGTTCCCTCTATCACAAGAACCTCCCACGCAAAGGGTGTCTGACATAGCGCAGTATACTCGGAACTAACAGGATAAGGACAGAGAAAATTATACGTTCTCTGTCCTTTTTTCTTAACAAGCACTGCAATTGTGGGCACAAACGCCATATCAAATTGGAAGTGATATGCTGACCGTGTCAGCGTGATATTGTTGCAAGCAACAGTGATATTGCTCCCGATGGTCGCAGTGATATTATATTCGCCTCCTAAGCTTGCGAAGCAAATATCACTCGGCGATAGCCGAATACCACTGCGAAGCAATAGAACTCGCCAGAGGCGAATATAACTGTGGCACCTGCTCTGCGTCAGGTGCCACAAAGGGAGGTTTTTTGTGTCCTTTTGTTGAAATTATCGCTCTCAACCATTGACAAAGCGTGCGAACCGTTATATAATAAACTATCACATATTCCAAGCATCGACGGAAAGGAACATACCATGACCCGTACCAAACAGAAACTTAACGAAAACTGGCACTTTCATGAAGGTGATATCGAATTCACCCCTCTGACCGATAAAAACTCCGCATATCAGCACGCAAAAACACAGCGTGCGCTCGGCGGTCCCGCATCGGTTCCCTATAACAGCACCCCTGATAACTGGGACACTTCCCGCCCGCATCCGACCGAGCCGTGGGTATCGGTCACCCTTCCGCACGATTACATCATCACGCAGACACCCGATCCCAAGAACAATAATACCCTCGGATATTTTACCTACGGAAACGCATGGTACAGAAAACACTTTCGTCTGGAACAGGAAGATGCTGACAAGCGCATCACGCTGACCTTTGAAGCCGTTTCCACGGAAGCAACGGTTTGGGTCAATGGCTGTAAAATGGCGCATCACCATACGGGCTATTCCCCGTTTATTGTGGACATCACCGACATTGCCAACTTCGGCGCGGACAACGTCATTGCCGTCTATGTGCAGTCCGGCGATCATGAAAGCTGGTGGTACGAGGGCGCCGGTATTGTCCGCCATGTCTGGCTGCAGAAAACGGCGATGGTTTCCGTCGATGACTGGGGTGTCTTTGTCCATCCCGAAAAGCAGAACGGGGATCTCTGGCTATGTCCTGCCGATATCACCGTACGCAACGACCTGTTTGAAGATACAACCGTGCGCGTTCGTACCTCTGTCATTGATGAAAACGGGACCGTTCTTGCGACGGCAGAAGGTTCCCTCTCCGTACCGCTGAAGGATAAGCGCGATATCACGCTTTCCATGCAGGTACAGAATCCCGCGCTTTGGGACACAGACGATGTCCATATGCACATGCTCCGCACAGAACTCATCGACGCAGACAGCAATGTCATCGACACGCTCGACACACGGTTCGGCTTCCGTGAAATCCGTTTTGATGCTGACGAAGGCTTTTTCTTAAACGGCAGAGCGGTCAAAATCAACGGTGTCTGCTGTCATCAGGACTACGGTCTGACAGGCCGTGCCATGCCCGACAATATCCACGTTTACCGCACACGTCTTCTGCGTGAAATGGGCGCAAACGGCTACCGCTGTGCCCATTATCCGACCTCGGACTATGCAATGGATGTGTTTGATGACATGGGTATGCTCGTCATGGATGAGGTCCGCTGGTTCTCCACCGCAAAGGAACATCTGGAGGAATTGGAAACACTGATCCGCCGAGACCGTAACCATCCGTCGGTCATCTTCTGGAGTATGGGCAACGAGGAACCGTTCTTCCATAACGAACACGGACGACGCATCATGAAAACAATGGTCGCGATGACGCACAGACTTGATCCCACCCGTCCGACCACGGCAGCTGTCAATACGACCTCCGCGCACGAAGCCATTCAGGATCTCGTCGATGTCATGGGTACAAACTATTATATTGAAGACCTCGATACCCTGCATGCGAAATATCCCGACAAACCGATTGTCTCCTCGGAATGTTGTGCGATGGGAACGACACGCGGCTGGTATTATCCCGACGATCCCGCCCGCGGCTATATCTACGCCTTCAACCGTGTCGGCAACGACTGGGTACATGCCCGCGACATCACATGGAAGCACTTCATGGAGCGTCCGTTCGTTTCGGGAGGTTACCAGTGGGCTGGTATTGAACACCGCGGCGAAACGGTCTGGCCAAGACTCTGTTCCCAGGCCGGCGCGCTCGACCTGTTCTTAGTCAAAAAGGATGCGTTCTATCAGAATCTCTCTATGTGGTCGAAAGTGCCGATGGTTCATATTCTGCCGCATTGGAATCTCCCCGCGCTGATCGGACAGAAAATACCCGTCGTCGTCTGCACCAACTGCGACACACTGGAGCTGTTCGTCAACGGCATCTCGCAGGGTATGCAGGAAATCGATCTCTGCGGCTTCGGCGAATGGCAGGTTGAATATCAGCCCGGCACCGTATCCGTCAAGGGCTATAAAGACGGTGTTCTCTGTGCCGAGGAATCCCTCTCGACCACCAAAGCACCGCATCGTCTGCATCTGGAAGTGCAGAATGATGGTGAGTTTTCCGCAAACGGTGAGGACCTGATCGTCGTTCACTGCACGGTACTGGACGAAGACGGAAATCCCGTTCCTGACGCATCTCCGTATGTTTCGTTCACGGCATCGGGTGCCGCATCCGTCATCGGTACCGGCTC
>JAFYTT010000303.1 GCA_017558715.1 Clostridia bacterium
AAGGACAGTGAAAATCTGGCGAGAGAGCTGGACGAGGCACGCCGCGCCATCCGCGTCAATCTGAAGGAATCCGATGCGTTCATCGATCCGATCATCAAGCGCGATACGGAGGGCTACAAGCTGCCGCGTCCCTTGAAGGTCGGCGATCAGGTCATTCTCGTCAACCTTGACATGCAGGGTAAGGTAACCGCTCTTGCGGATCGTGACGGAATGGTTTCCGTGCAGGCGGGTGTCATCAAGACCAAAGTCCGGGAAAATGAGCTGATGCTCGTTGACGGCAAGCAGATCAAGGTTAATGACAATCCCAAGAAGCCGAAGATGGCATCGCAGAAGTCCGTCCGTGCGGCGGTTGTGCGCGAGTTCCGTCCCGAGCTTGATCTGCGCGGCGAATATACGGACGATGCGTGGATGAAGACCGACAAGTACCTTGACGATGCGGCACTTGCAGGCATCAAGTCTGTGACGCTGATTCACGGCAAGGGTACCGGTGCGCTTCGCAAGGCGATCTGGGATAAGCTCAAAAAGGACAGCCGCGTCAAGTCTTACCGTGCCGGTGCGTACGGAGAGGGCGATTACGGCGTGACTGTCGTGGATTTGAAATAAACAATGTCAAAAGCCGGTCGGGAAACCGATCGGTTTTTTCTATCGAAAATCACAGTGATTTTTCAAAGAAAATCTGCAAAAACCCTTTTCAAACGCACAATTATCTGCTATAATAATAGATGAATGGAATTTCGGGGCGAACCCGTGATCCGAAAACAAATACAAAGGAGATTACCACCATGAAAATGTGTCTGGGCGCACAGCTTTATACTGTACGTGATTACATGAAGACCGAAGCGGATTACCGCATGATGATGAAGAAGATCGCGGAGATCGGCTACAAGACCGTTCAGATGTCCGGCTACAATACCGCAGAAATCACACCTGCTGTCATCAAGGAAGTTACCGAAGAAAATAACCTGAAGGTAGTTCTGACCCATACCGCATGGGATCGCATCAAGAACGAAACCGAGCAGGTCATTGAAGAACATAACCTGTTCAACTGCGATGCCATCGGTATCGGCGGCTACCACGGTGACCGCTCCTACGACGGCTTTATGCGCTTCTGTGAGGATGCTGCTCCCGTTATTGAAAAGATCAAGGCAGCCGGCAAGGTTTTCCTTTACCACAATCACCGTTTTGAATTTGAAAAGTTCGTTTCCGAGTCCACCGGCAAGGTTGCAAACGCGCTCGAAATCGTCATGGCAAACACCGATCCCGACGGCTGCAAGCTGACCTTTGACGCATACTGGGCAGTTGCCGCAGGTGCTGACGCGGCTGACTTCATCAGAAAGAACGGCAAGCGCATTTTCTGCACACACTTCAAGGATATGGCTGTCAAGAATGACGCAATCGTTATGACCGAGCTGCTCACCGGTACGATGAACTACGATGCCATCATGGCGGCATGTGCAGATGCGGGCATCCGTGATCTGTTTGTCGAACAGGATCAGGTCTTCATGGATTCCATCGACAGCATGAAGATCTCCCACGATAACATGAAGGCAAGATACGATCTCGATTGATGATAGGGAGATAACAATGGCAAAGTTTATTTTATCTGCATTTGCAGACGAATATGCGCCCGAGATTGACCGTCAGATCGAAGGTCTGAAGGCAAACGGCATCGAATATATGGAGATCCGCGGCGTTGACGGAACGAACATTTCCGATATCACACTCGAAAAGGCAGAAGAAGTCCATGCTAAGCTGAAGGCGGCAGGCATCGGCGTTTCTTCCATCGGCTCCCCGATTGGCAAGATCAAGCTGACCGACGACTTTGACGCGCATCTGGACAAGCTCCGTCACACCATCAAGATCGCAAAGATTCTCGAATGTGACCGCATTCGTATGTTCTCCTTCTATATCGACGACACCCATAATCTCGCACCCGTCCGTGATGCTGTCATGGAACGCCTCGGCAAGATGCTGGAGATCGCAGAGGCGGAAGGCATGGTTCTCTGCCACGAAAACGAACGCGGTATCTACGGTGAAACCGTCGAAGGCGTTGTTGATATCATCAAGACTTTTGAGGGCAGAATCAAGTGCGTTTTCGACCACGCAAACTTCATCACCGCAAACGTGGAAGCATTCCCGTATGCGTACAGCACCCTCTGCGATGACATTTTCTATATGCACATCAAGGATGCAGGTCATGCGTCCGACGGCACGATTCAGATCTTCCCGGCAGGTGAGGGCGCGGGCAACTTCGACGGTACGTTCCGTCATCTGAAGACCTACGATAAGACCTTCTTCTGCACGCTTGAACCGCACCTCAAGGTATTCGGCGGTCTGGAAGCACTGGAAGCGGCAAAGCACGACGATCTGGTCAAGAACCAGTTTGCAACCAACGAAGAAGCGTTTGCTGCGGCTGCTGATGCCATCAAGCGTTATCTGTAATTCATTCATATCAAAGGAACCTGCAAACATGAAGAAATTCAACTGTGCAGTGCTCGCCGCGTGTCTTTTGGCGGGTGCACTGATCTCCTGTGGCTCCGATACCGACGCCGCTGTTACCCCGACCGACTCCGAAACGGTTCCCGAAACCACAGCTGCGGTTACCGAAGCTGCAGCACAGCCCTATATCGCGGCGGAAGACAACGGCGGAAAAACAATCTTTCTGCAGGGCTTTCAGGTGTATTATGCACCTGCGGTCTTTGCGGCGGAGGAAAACGGCGATGCATATAACGACGTCATCTATCAGCGTATTGCCAAAACCGAAGAATATCTGAACATCGATATCATTTTCGATGATTCCATTACGCACAAGGATGTCGCCAAAACAGCACAGAATGTCGTTGCTTCCGGCGATGACAGTATTCAGCTTCTGATGTCGCACGATATGCGCTGCAACGGCTCGCTCGTCAGTGAAAATCTCTGCTATGATATCGCATCGATTGAAAGCGTTGATCTGACACGCGATTACTGGAAGTTCCATACATACGATAAACTGACGGTTAACGGTCATGTCTATCTGACAAAGCCGATGTTCATCATTCCGTCGGTCGGCTGTCTGACCTTCAACAAGGCGATGGTTGCCGATTACGATATGGAAGAACCGTACAATGCCGTCAAAAACGGAACATGGACGCTGGATCTGCTGCGCGAAATGGCAAAAGTGGTTACCAGAGATGCCAACGGTGACGGTACGATGGACGAAAATGACATCTACGGGTATGCGACCCAGGGTGACTGGGACCTGAATGCATACATTTATGCATCCGATCTTGTTGTAACGGACCTTGATGAGAACGGTAAGATCGTGCTTTCGATGGATACGCCGCGCACGGTTGAGCTGTTTGAGGCAATGCATGAATTCTTAAATCAAAGCGGCGATGCATATATCGGAAAAGGCATGTCGATGAAGGACGGACGCGTTCTGTTCCGTCAGTCCAGTACCAAGAATCTTGACTCTCTGCGTGACTGTGAAGTCGAATACGGTATTGTTCCGTATCCGAAGCTTGACGAGGCGCAGGAGGGCTATTACGGCTACGATATCAGCGCATTTATCAGTATTCCGTCGTCGGTTTCCGATCCGGAGCTGGTTGGTAAAACGCTGGAAATGCTGAATTTCTACAGCAGAGAAATGGTTATGCCGACCTATTATGACATTCAGCTCAATTCCAAATCGGTCAGAGATGAGGAATCGATTGAAATGCTCGATCTGATTTTCGAGGGCATTGTCTGTGATGCCGGACGAACCTATTTTGGTACGGACAACTCCTCGATGCAGAATCTCGTATACAGTATTTCCAAGCATGTATACGGGAAAAAGACGGTGGATTTTGCCTCCTTCTATGCCAAGAATGTCAAAGGTGCGGAAAAATGCATTGAGATTTTCTACAGATCTGTAGATGCCAATGAATAACGAACTTTGAGAAAGGACGACTGATTATGAAAAACATCAGCACAGCACTTCTTGCTGCCTGCATTCTGGCAGGTGCTCTTATCTCCTGCGGTTCTGACACTACGACTACCCCGAATGATTCTGCTCCGGCAAATGATACAACTGTTGCTGTGACCGAAGCTGCGGCACAGCCTGAAATTCCGTCCGCAGACTACGGCGGAAAGGAAGTCCGTCTTCAGGGTTTCCAGGTTTACTATGCACCCCCGCTATATGCCGAGGAAGAAAACGGCGATCAGTACAATGACGCACTTTATCAGCGCATTATAAAAACCGAAGAATATCTGAACATCGATATTACCTTCGACGATTCCATCGGTGTCGGCGATGTGGCAACCGTTGTCCAGAATTCCGTTGCGGCGGCTGACGATGCCATTCAGCTTGTTCTGTCTCACGATATGACCGGCAACTCCAAGCTTGTCTCCCAGAATCTCTGCTACGATATGATGGCAATCGAGTCTATTGATCTGAACCGCGATTACTGGAAGCTGTCCGCATACGATATGCTGGCTGTCAACGGTCATATTTATCTGACCAAGCCTGCATTTATCATCCCATCTGTCGGTATTTTTACCTTCAACAAACAGATGCTTGCAGAATATGACATGGCAGAACCGTATCAGGATGTTCTTGACGGCAAATGGACGCTTGATAAGATGGCGGAAATGTCCAAGGTTGTCACCCGTGATCTTAACGGTGACGGCAAGATGGATGAAAACGATACCTATGGTTTTGTCTGCGGTGCGGACTGGCAGCTCAATGCATTCATCTTCTCCCTCGGCTCTTCTGTTACGGATCTGGATGAGAACGGTAAAATCGTTCTGTCGCTCAATACGCCGCATTCTGCAGAGGTGTATACCGCACTGCATGAATTCTTCAACAATTCCGGCGATGCATGGTTTAACGGCGGTGTTGATATGAAGAGCGGACGCTGTCTGTTTGCGCAGTGCACAACAAAGTCGCTTGACAATCTGCGTGACTGTGAGGTCGAATACGGAATTGTTCCGTATCCGAAGTGGGATGAAGCACAGGAGCGCTACAACGGCTACGATATCAGTTCGTTTATCAGCATTCCGTCTGCTGTTGCTGATCCCGAAATGTGCGGTCAGACGCTCGAAATGCTCAACTTCTACAGCCGAGAGATCGTTCTCCCGACCTATTACGATATTTCTCTGAATTCCAAGTCCGTCCGTGACGAGGAATCCATTCAGATGCTCGATCTGATCTTCAACGACATTTACTGTGACGCAGGCCGTACCTACTTCGGACTTGACAACAGTAATATGTTCAATCTCGTTTATTCCGTTTCTCACTATCTTTATAAGAAGGGAACCGGCGATATTGCATCCTATTTTGCAAAGAACGAAAAGGGTGCGCAGAAGTGCATCGACACCTTCTACAAGGCTGTCGATTCCAACGAATAAGAAAAAAGAATACTCTGTCAACGAAAGGATACTACATCATGGCTGAATTAAAAATGCTTGCCATTGACCTCGGTGCGTCTTCCGGCCGCGGCATCATCGGCAAATTTGACGGCAACAAGTTTACACTCGAGGAAAATCACAGATTCCCGTCCGAACCTGTCACCATTGCAGGCTCCTTCAACTGGGATATCATGCGTATTTTCCACGAAATCAAGCAGGCGATCAACAAGTGCGCGCTGTCTGATGACCGCGACATCAAGACCATCGGTATCGATACCTGGGGTGTTGACTACGGTCTGCTCGATAAGCACGGTAAGCTTCTGACCAACCCTGTTCACTACCGCGATACCCGTACTGTCGGTATTCAGGATTATGCGGAACAGTTCCTGCCGAAGAAGCGTCTTTACGACATCACCGGTATTCAGTTCTGCGACTTCAATACCGTCTGGCAGCTGGCTGCAGAGCTTCGTGACAATCCCGAGCTCGTTGCGGCAGCAGACAAGATGCTGTTCATCCCCGACCTGCTCAATTATTTCCTGACCGGCAAGATGCAGACCGAATATACCATCGCATCCACCGGTGCACTGCTCGATGCCAACACCCGCAACTGGTCGAAGGAAGTCATCGATGCATTCAAGATCCCCGAAAGACTGTTCACCAAGGTTGTACAGCCCGGTACCGTTGTCGGACCGCTGCTGCAGTCCCTCAAGGATGAGCTCGGCGACATCAACGCAAACGTCGTCAATGTTGCGGCGCATGATACCGCATCTGCCGTTGTTGCGGTTCCCGCAGTCAAGGGAGAAGACTTCATCTTCATCTCCTCCGGTACATGGTCTCTGATGGGTACCGAAACGATGTCTCCGATCATCACCGACAAGTCCTTTGGCTATAACTTCACCAATGAAGGCGGTTTCGGCGGCTCCATCCGTTTCCTCAAGAACATCATGGGTCTGTGGATTGAACAGGAATCCCGCCGTCAGTGGAAGCGCGAAGGCAAGGCATTCTCCTTTGACGAGCTGTCCAATGCAGCTATGGCATCCAAGCCCTGCCAGTGCATCATCAACCCCGACGATCCCGCATTCGGTGTTCCCGGCAATCTTCCCAAGGCAATCCGCGAATACTGCAAGAAGACCGGTCAGCACGTTCCTGAAAACGAAGGCGAAATCGTTCGCGCAATCTTCGACTCTCTCGCACTGCGCTACAAGTGGTCCGTTGAAGCGATCGACGATATGAAGGGCAAGCGTATTCCGTTCATCAATATCGTCGGCGGTGGTACCAAGGAAGCTCCGCTCTGCCAGCTGTGTGCAGACGCATGCGAACGCCCTGTTTACGCAGGTCCCGTTGAAGCAACCGCAATCGGCAACATCGCTGTTCAGGCAATTTCCTCCGGCGAGATCAAGGATCTGTCCGAAGCACGTGAAGTCGTCCGCAACTCCTTCGAGATCGATCACTATGAACCGAAGGGCGACAAGGCAATGTGGGACGATGCTTATGCAAAGTTCCTCAAGCTGATCGAAGCATAAATCAAACAATAACAAAAGACCGTATCCGTCTGTGATGCGGTCTTTTTTGAAAAAGGAAGACGATTATGACATTTTATGAAGCAAGAGAACGGTTCGGCATTGACGGGATTCCCGATTGCCTGGCACCGTACTACAGAGAATATGCGCCGGAACCGATCCTGGATCGCGCATGGCTTGCGGCACAGTGCGTCAAATACGGTGTGACCGATTGGCAGAGAACATGGCTTGTCAATGCGCTGGATGCACTGGAATCCGATGCGGCATTGTTGTCCTTTACAAACTTTCTGATTGCACAGACGTGTGCACGCCATCTCCGTCTGGACGAGGAATATATCGATCTCGGTTCCTGTGCCGTGATGTCCGAGGATACGCGCGATTTCTATCCGATGCTCGTCATGCTTGCATGCATCCGACCGTCAACGGAAGGGTATCGCGCACGCGGCATTGACGATTCTGTATTTATGCCGACCGTAGAGCGGATGCTGTCCTCGGTTATGCGTCGGTATGCCAAATCCGACGATCCGCATGTCAGCTTCGAGTGGCAGTCGGGATTCTTTTCCTGCGCACTTCTGCAGTTCGGACGGTTTTACTTTGCGCCGCATCGGTTTGACGATGGGATTACGATTCTCCGTCACAAGGAAAACGGATCGGTGATCGCGCTTCTGCCCGATGAAGATGACGTCATTATCCGACGGTCGGACGGACAGTACAACGGTATTGCCGGTGTAACGGATTCCGATGTGTTCCATGCGGTACGTGCCGACACAGACGATGCTTTTGTCGGACATCCGATTGATCCGATCGGCCGGGGAATGGAGCAGACCGTAACCTTGCCGAAAGCGGAATGGGAGGAGACGGTACATGACGGCGATGCGTTCCTGGCATTGCACATTCCGGGCGGTGACGGGTACGATCCCGAGCATCTGCGGGAAAGTGCAAAAGCGGCGATCGCGTTTTATGACCGCTATTTCCCCGAATACCGTATCCGCGGCATCTGGAGCGAGAGCTGGCTTTACGACCCGCATCTGCGGAAGATCCTGGCGCCGTCGTCGAAGATCATCCGTATGCAGGATCAGATGTACTGTATGCCGTTCCGCTGGGGTGAACCGACGATTCACGGAGAATTGATCGAACACGATCCGCCGACCTCGCTTGAACGTGCAGTAAAAGATTATGAAGCGGCGGGCGGTACGTTTTCGACGAA
>JAFYTT010000304.1 GCA_017558715.1 Clostridia bacterium
CCCTCATCGACGCACAAAAGCACAAAAGCTGACCGATACCCGACACTCCCGAAAGGAGGAAAATTGTCATGACCGCACAACTTTTTCCCGTTTTGTTTGATATGTCGCTTGGAGCTGCGTTTGTCATCGCCGCGGTACTTCTCTTGCGGCTGTTCTGTCATCGGTTTCCCAGACGCTATTTTCTGATTCTGTGGGCAGTCGTGCTTCTGCGTCTGCTGTGTCCGATTTTGCCCGAAAGTGAACTATCGGTCATCCCGCCCGAGACGCTGTCCTTTGCGCAGGAGACCGCACTTCCCGAGCGGTCTGAAGTGACCGTGTTGTCCGCCGCCGATGCCGCCATGCGCGCTGTCGGTGATACACTCAACGGCGGTATCGATACCGTCTACGTCAAGCTCGACCGCGAACCGATCGGACGCGAGCCGTCCGGACGCGAACCGTCCGTGCAGAGCATGATTCCGGCTGTCACCGCGTATCACGATCAGATCTGGCTTCTGTTTTTGGAAAAGCTGTGGTTGGGCGGTGTCGCCGTGCTCGTTCTGCGGCAGATCATCCTTGATATCCGTCTGCGCCGTCGACTGAAAACCGCAATTCCCTATCCCGCCGACCTCCCCGCAGGACTCCTTCCCGACCGATGCCGTGTCTGTCTTGCCGACGACATTCCGACCGCGTTTGTCCTCGGGATTCTGCGCCCGACCATTTATCTGCCCTCTGATCTTTCTGCGGATGCGGCAGTTTACGTCCTTGCGCACGAGAGCGTGCATGTGCGCCGCCTTGATCCGCTGTGGAAACTGTTGTCAGCTGTCGCTTTGTGTCTGCACTGGTTCAATCCGCTTGTCTGGGCAGCGTTCCACTGTGCATCGGCAGATCTCGAATACGCCTGCGACGAAGCCGCACCGAAGCTGCTGTCCAAGGTCTTGCCCGAAGCGGATGACAACATGACCGCATCGTATGCGCAGGCACTTTTGAATGTCTCGTGTGGCAAAGCACGCCTTGGTATGCTGGCGCTGGACCTGCTGACACTCAGCGGGGGCAATGTTCCGCGCCGCATCCGCCGACTGCTCTGTGAAACGCCGAAGCGCGTCTTCTGCATCATGCTGCTTGTCATCTGCATCGTTGTTTGTCTGTTCTGCATCGGCAATCCGCCTGCACAGTTTGACACAGACGATGTCCGCATGTGTACCCTTGACAGTCTTGATATTCCAACAGAACACGGCAAAACGCTGGTCGATGCGATCAACGATGCCTCGCGTTCGGTCAATCGCACCTATGATGCCATCGGGCAGAATCCGCTTGACCATACCGCCGTCATAACCTTTGCAGACGGATCGTATTTAGAGGTCAACTATCTGTATACATCGGGATATTCCTTCAACCCGGCGCATCCCGGTGAGGATGATTACACCACCGTGCTGTGGCATCGTGATGCACTCGGCAATACTGTCGGTACGTGGGTCATGGAGTATGACTTTGATGCGGTGTTTCAGGAATGGATGATTGCAGCGGAGGGAACACCGGGGTACGGAAATGTGCTTGTTCATGCGCCTGCTGACAGCGAGATCGGGATGGCAGTGATGATTTTGGCAGATCGACAGGTCTTCGATGTACCGCTTTTGTCGGTTGCCTATGACAATTCGGTTGATTATGACCGCGTACCCGAAATCACGCTTTCCGAAGATGCGATACTCAGACTCTCAGGATTCGGCGGTAATACCCTGCGCGTCGGTGAGGACTATTATGAAAACCGTGGAAGCGATACCGTGATTGAACAGCAGACATACACACTGCACGCTGAAAACGACGGGGCATTTGTCCTGCCGATCACATATCGCAATCCGCAAAGAGAGGAATCTGCTGTATATTACATAGCTGCCGAAGAATGTCGTTATTGCTTCAAGGTTCGGTTTCCGCTGACAAAAACGCTGACCCTCGATGATGTTAAAAATCTTTCTTCCAAAGGTATGGAACTGACATGGTCGGATTTTGCCGGATACCGATCCATTGAGACCGGTTCCGGTTTGTACATCCGCGTTTATGAGATCGACGAGACCTTTGAACTTTGGATCGGCGGCGGTTCTCCGATCGGCACACCGATGTATATTTACCTTGCCCGTGCGGATGATTTGGACACCCGTATTGATATCCGATATGGTAGGGTGGAGGAATTTATTGAAGAAAACAAGCCTCAAACCATTCTCCATGCCCCTGCTGACAGCGAAACCGGTCTTGCCGTGGTCGTTTGCGCCGATGGTTTGATCTCGGATTTGCCATTATTTGCCGTACCCTATGAAAACGCCCTCGACTATAACCGTCTTCCCGTGATCAATGTGTCGGGAAATGCCGTTGTCCGACTGATCGGTTTTGACGGTGATACGCTGCGCATCGGCGAGGATTATTACGAAAATCACGGAGACATCACCTTTATACAACCGCGAACCCAGACACTGACAGCCGACGATGACGGTGCGTTTGTGCTGTCCATCGAACACCGCAATCCGAACAGGGACGAATCCGCTGTGTATTACGTCGCGGCGGACGATGTTCGATATTGTTTCAAAGTACAGTTTGTTTCCGAGAAAGAATGGTCCGTTCAGCCCCTTGAAAATGAAACGGTCGATTCATGAATCGCCCCAACAAGGAAACATGAAATTTCAAAACCCCCTTTTCAAATTCTTCGTTTTATGATATAATCATAGCAAGAATCTGACAAGGGGGCTTTCTTTTATGGAAATGGTCTTATTAACCGCACTCGGTGTCGGCGGCGCAACGCTGATCGGTGCCGTGATCGGTTTTTTATTCAAAAATATCTCACATCGGTTTTCCGATATTGTCCTGTCGTTTGCCGCGGGTGTCATGCTGGCGGCGGCAGTGCTGGGACTCGTTCTTCCGTCCCTTGACTACGGCGGAAAGTTCGGCATTGTCATCACGATTGCGGGTATCTTCGTCGGTGCGCTGTCGTTAAACCTCATCGACAAGCTCGTGCCGCATCTTCATAAAATGGCAGGCACGGACATCGAAGCGCACGAAAACAAGGAACTGTCGAAGGTGCTTTTGTTCGTCACGGCGATTGCGATCCACAATCTGCCCGAGGGTATCGCGGCCGGCGTCGGTTTCGGCGCAGACGACCCGACGCAGGCACTTCTGATCGCGGGCGGTATTGCGCTGCAGAACATTCCCGAGGGTATGGTCATCATCGGTCCGATGCTGGCATCCGGTGTCAGTACCAAGCGCACATTTCTGTTTGCGTCCCTGACCGGTGTCGTTGAGGTCATCGGTACGCTGATCGGCTTCTTTGCGGTATCGTTTTCCCAGGCAATTCTGCCGTTTGCACTTGCCTTTGCAGGAGGCACGATGCTCTATGTCATCTCCGACGAAATGATCCCCGAAACCCATGCACACGGCTCCGAGCGCGGCGCGACATATGCGCTTCTGGTCGGATTCTGTGTGATGTTATTGTCGGATGTGCTGCTGGGTGGGTAATTCCGAAACGGGCGATTCGTGAATCGCCCCTACAAACATATAGACGAGCCTGCATATTCAAAACCATCACTAAAACCTACACAACACATACACGAGGTACTCCCAATGAAATCCGTAACCAACTGGAATTTCACACCTTACACGCCGCTGGACCGTCCCGAACGTGCGCGCGGTCCATACATCTGCCGCATCGCACCCGGCCTTACCACGCTCGAATTTGACTTCATCGACCGCGGCGCAAAATCAAAAGCCACCCATACGCTCTAGTACCGCGTCCGCGGCACCGACGGTCCGTTTACCGAGCTGTACATGTAAAACGCCGACAAAGGGCAGTTATGCACTCTGCGCCCGCGCACCGACTATGAATTTTACGTTGTCCGCGACGATGACGGGGCAAGAAGCGAAACCCGTCTTGCCCGTACCGGTGTTGTTCCCGGACGTGTCGTCAACTATCTGCATCCCGACGATCCGGCACTTGCCTTTTCGGGACAGTATCTGTGCTCCCCGTGTCTGATCCGCCTGCCGTCGGGAAGACTGCTTGCATCGATGGACGTCTTCCGCGGAAACGCGCCGCAGAATCTGACGCTGATTTATTATTCCGACGATGACGGACAGTCCTGGCACTACTTAACAGAGCTGTTTCCGTGCTTCTGGGGACAGATGTTCTACGAGAACGGACGCCTCTACATGCTCGCCTGCTCAACGGAATACGGCGATCTTCTGATCGGTGCTTCCGACAACGAAGGGCGCGACTGGACACTGCCGACCGTACTGTTCCGCGGCGCTTGTGATCCGAGGGAACGCGGTCTTCACCGTGCACCGATGCCCCTCACGCATGCACACGGCAGAATCTGGACGGATGTGGAATACGGTGCCTGGGCAAAGGGCGAGATGAACAACGCCGTTCTCTCCGCGCCCGAGGGACTGGACGATTACACCGATCCCGCAGTCTGGTCGATGACCGATTTCTGGCGGCACAATGAGGAAAAGAAGACACTTCCCGCAGGTTCTCTGGTCGACGGATGCATCGGCGGCATTGAAGGAAACGTCGTCTGCGCGCCCGACGGCACGCTGTATAACTTCCTGCGCTACGCACATAAGCAATGTCTGCTGTTGAAGATCGACCCCGAACACCCCGAGGAAATGCCCGTTTACGACCGTCTTGTTGACATTGATATCACGACCTCGAAGTTTGACATTCACTTTGACGATGTGTCCGGGATGTATTACATGCTTGCAAGCCATGCGCTCGACGAGCCGAAGACCAACCGCAATCTGCTGGGACTGTTCCGCTCGCAGGATCTTCTAAACTGGGACTTTGTCGCGGACATCCTTGATGCCAAGGCGATGGATCCGGCGGTGGTAGGCTTCCAATATGTGTCGTTCTTGATTGAGGGCGACGACATTCTGTTCCTGTCGCGCACGGCGTACGGAAAGCCCGCGAATTTCCATGATGCGAATTATCAGACGTTTCATCGGATTGCGAAGTTCAGGGAGTTGTAAGAAACACAAGGTCAATATTGCTACATAAACACCGAAAATCGATAAAACATAAGCCTAAAAAAGCGATACTGCCAGGAATGATTCCCTGCGGTATCGCATTTCTGTTTGTTATTTTTTGATTTCCATCATAGCTTTATTTTCGATTCTTCAACCATAACTTGTAGGTCTTATTTCGATAGATCATCAGACAAACAAGATACGCCGCGCAGTCAAAAATTGCGCTGACCGCATATCCGACAAACGGAATCGGAATTGCTTCACTGAAAAGACACATCGGTGCAAAAATAAGAGTTGGAGCCGAAAATGTCTTTTTTTCAAAAATAGCGAGATCAACAGTATTCAGCGCAAAGCAAAGAACCACAATGACAGCCATTGTGATGAGCATGTTTTTTTCCCGCTGAAGAGTCAGCATACCATCCTCAATCAAGGAATAATTCCTGCCGTCTTTGTAATCATCGAGAATCTCATCTTCACCAACACTCCCTCTGATTTTGGAGAAATACAAAAGGATGATACCGAACGCCGCTGTTGTCATCAGAGCGAGCAAAAATAACTTCAAAGTATCATTTTCTACGGAATTTAAGATCGCACCCCATACGGCATACAGAGCAAGATATGCAGCCAAAGTCAAAAGCGACGCGCGTGTGATGTTCCACAAAACCTGTTTCATAATGTCCTCCGGATTTTGAATTTGTATGCTGTAAATTATTACTCCCAATTACTCTTTGTGTTCCCGATAATTTGATTCCGGGAAAGAGTAAAAAAAGAGTATGATATAATTATACAATCATTATAAATTCCTGTCAAGTACTCACTCGAAGAATTTATAATGCACACAAAAAAAACGATTCAACCCCTTGTGATTTGTGAATAATGCACATTTCGTTGTGAGACTGTTTTCATCGGAAACACATTGTCGAATGGGATAATTATTGTAGCAATATACGTGTGTTATGAAAGAGCCTTGCGGTATTCCCTCGCCGCCTCCACAAACGCCAAAAACAGCGCGTTGTGGTCTTCCTCATTTGCAGACAAAAGCTCGGGATGCCACTGCACTCCGACAAAGAACCGCTCACCCGGACGCTCAATGGCTTCCACCGTGCCGTCGGGCGCGTATGCGGTGACGGTCATGCCGGGGGCAAGCGCTTTGACGCATTGGTGGTGATAGCTGTTTGCATTGATCTTCGTTTTGCCGATGATTGCGTGCAGGCGAGTTCCTTCCGTGATCTCCACATCGTGACGGACGCCCTGATGGTTGTCTCTGTGCTGATGCAGCGATCCGCCGCAGAGAACATTCAGCGACTGAATCCCGCGGCAGATGCCGAAGACGGGAATGTCATACTGCTCGACGACCTCCATCAGACGGACTTCAAAATCGTCGCGCGCATCGGCAATTTCTCCGCATTTGGGGTCAATTTCCTCGCCGTAGAGCTTTGGGTTGATATCCACACCGCCCGTGAACAGAATACCGTCCAGGCGCGGCAGAAGTGCTTCCAAAACCGCCTTATCTTCATACTGATCGAGAATGACGGGAATTCCGCCAGCACGGATGACAGCACCCGTATAAGAAGAGCGAATCCATGCACGTTCCCTCTCAATTTCATACTGCGGTGTGATACCGATCAGCGGCTGATAGGATGTATTCATAGGCTTCAAGTCTCCTTCGTTTAGGATTTGGTCGGCAGCGTTGCCGGCATGGTTGCGGAGCGGATGATGGCTCCCGCCGTCTGCTCCATCTCTTCTTTGGTATAATCGAGCTTGCGGTTGATGTCCGCATATTTGCTCTCGACAACACTTTCCAGCGTACGGAGCGCGACACGCAGTTCTTCAAGATCCAACGCGATTTCCTCTCTGCATCCGCGGCTGATTTCCGAAAGCGACTTGCTGATATCTCCAATCAGGTGGTCGGCACCCGACTGTGCGCTGACCCGCTTTTCCTGCAAGGCGCGATTAACCTCGGCAATCATTGCATCGGCTTCTGCTTTGGCGCACTTCATGACGTCTTCCGCGCCGGCATTTGCCTTCAGCATAATCGCACCGATGTGTGCCGACATACGGTCATACTGCTCGGCTTTGAGCTTCAATTCCTCATAGTCGGCGGGAAGTACGGTTTCCGTGATCGGTTCAACGGATTCCGTCTGTGCCGTTTCTGTTACCGTCGTTTCAGCCGATGCCTGTTTTGCCGCATCCAATTCTGCGGTCAGATTTGCAATTTCTTCTCTGGCGGCAGCAAGCGATGCTTCCGCGGTTGCCTTTCCTGCTTCCGCCGTAATGCAGGACACCTTCATGGCTTCCAACTCTGCCCTGACCGCCTCAAGTTCTGCACGTGCAAGTTCAAGCTCCGATGCAGAGACATCCATCACTTCCTGTGCTGCCATCATGTCATCGTTCTGACGGCGCAGATCGTCCAGCTCGGCACGCTGGTGATTGATCGTATTCTTTAAGGTCTGCTCGACGCTCGCAAACTGCGCCTGCATCGATTCTATATATTCATTGACGTCGTTTTTCTGATATCCGCCGCCGAACACGGTGCGGAACATCTTCGCGTTCTTCTGTTCGCTCATGCTGTTCTCCTTTTCCGGGTTACCGAAACTCCATCGTTGTTATCCCTATCATTGTATCATGTTTTGCAAAAGAAATCAAGAGAAAAACCGTACAAAAAGCAAAAATCTCCTTTTGCCGCACCAAAGCACGGGAAAAGGAGACATCCGCTATTGCAATAGGGAAAACCGATACCGTCCGATGATCACTCGGACAGCATAAAAATCATTCGCTTGGTTTGCAGACCGTGAAGCCTGCCGAGCAATTTTAGATTGCGCGTTCTACCTTACCGGAACGAAGGCAGCGAGAGCATACATAGACAGTCTTGGGCGTACCGCTGACGACAGCCTTTACTCTTCTGATATTCGCCTTGAATGTTCTGTTTTCCTTGCGGTTCGAGTGAGAAACGGTGCGACCGAACGCAACGCCCTTTCCGCATACACTGCACTTTGCCATGTGACAGACACCTCCTGTGAATTACGTTTATCGTAAAATGTAATACGAACTCTTTTATTGATCCACGCAAAAACTACATCCACGTGGACACAAGTGATATTATACCATATTTCTTTTGAAATTGCAATACCCTGCGCCAATTTTTTTCGCAGAAATCTGATTTTTGCCAAAAAGTTTACAATTACCCGTCGGTTTTCTTTGAAAATTCACGCAAAAACCAGATATGGGAACGGTCAACCTCCACCGTTTTCCCGCAGAGGTAGTCGAGCGGCGACGGCGTTTTGAACGCAAATGTCAGCTTATAGGAATACAGCGCCTGGTATTTGTAGCCGGAATGGCGGTCGTCGCGGTTGATGCCGTATTTGCCGTCACCGAGCAAGGGATGCCCGATCGACGAAAAATGCGCGCGGATCTGGTGTGTGCGTCCTGTGATCAGATGCACCTCACACAGTGACAGATCCTTTGCTTCGTCAAGCACGGTATACTCGGTGATGATCTCCTTGACCTCGCGGCTGTTCGTGGTCTTCTTTTCAAAGACCGATACCATATTGGTCGCGCTGTCCTTTTTCAGATAGCCGCGCAGGGTGTCCTGCTTCTTGGGCAGAATCCCGTGGACGGCGCAGAGATACCGCTTATCGATCTCGCCCTGCTTGATCTTTTCGTTGATGACACGCAGTGCCTCCGCTGTTTTTGCCG
>JAFYTT010000305.1 GCA_017558715.1 Clostridia bacterium
CGTGGCGGGCAAGCTGCTGATCTCCCCGCTGATCATTTTCCCGGCTCTGACCGCGATGCGCGTCTGCAAAAGCTACCGCGGTGTTGTGATCTGCTCGATGGTGACCTCGGTTCTGTGCTTCCTTATCGGACTCTGTCTGTCGTTTGTATGCAGTCTGCCGACCGGCGCGACGATCGTATGTGTGAATCTCGTTTGTTTCCTTGGTTTCACCGTGGTCGGTGCAGTGAAACGGAAATCAATGCTATAAAACCGAAAAAGCGTTCCTGACAGCTGTAATGTGCTGTGGGAACGCTTTTTGCGATTTAGTCAAGATTTGTGAAGCACTCAATGCAAGCTTCGATATCTTTGCGTGAAAGCTTGGAAATTCTTTCAATGGTGCTTTGCAGATTGCGGTCGTTTCGCTCGAATTTCTGTGCAAATACACCGTCGCGGATGTTATTTGTCCAGAAGGTATCGCCGAAGTCGCAAACGCGGTTGCCGTAGATGATATCAAGCATCTGCGTGGACTTTTCGTCGCGGGCGTACTTACCCTTGAGAACGTCTTCGTAATAAGCGGGAACGACGATATTTCTCGATTCGCACGCCATCAGTTCCATAACGGCACCCGTCATTTCAACGTCGGAGCAGGTCTCCAGAACGAAGTTGACAACGCCGCCCTCAAATCGGGAAAAATAGTCCTCCTGTTCCGCGGTTGCCTTCGGATACGGAATGATCGCATAGTTGATATCCATATCGCGGTAGAACTTCATGAATGCAACGCGGACAACATTGTAAAGCACCTGTCCGTTGATGAAGACAGTGTTGTTTGCATAGTCCTTGAGCACATTGGAGTTGAAATAGACATTGCCGGTCCACATCATATCGAGAATCCGCTCGTAGAAGTTCGCAAATGCCTCATTGCCTTCCAGCGCAAGATAAGGAAGATCGTTTTCGTCCTTTTCGATGGTCTTCAGACCCGATGCAATCCAGAAACAGGGAAGTACCTGCTTTGCGGCAGAAGTAATACCGTACTGGTCGGCATCGTCAAACTTGCCGTCACCGTTGAGGTCCTGCACGACAGCCAGCATGTTTTCATGCAGCTTGTCCAGCGTCCAGGTGCCGTCAAGAACCATATCGTAGGGATTTTCAAGGTCATAACGGGAGTTCATTTCGAGATTGACAAGCAGAACGTTGACCGATTCAAACGAGGAAATGTTGAAGTCACCGTAGGAGAAGTAGAGATTACCGCCGATGGAAATATCGGAGTTGAGGTCCTGTGCCCAGTATTCGCGGGTCAGGTCAATATTCGGCATATTCTGCATTGGAATGATTCCGCCTTCCTGTGCAAGAGAAAGTGCGTCGCGGTCGGTCAGACCGAAAATTTCATAGGTATCATCACCTGCTGCGAGCAGCTTTTTGACTTCCTTCGGCAGTGCATCTCTGTCAGAATACAACTCGGTCAGCTTGACGTTGAGCTTATCTTCAATGAGCAGATTGCGGCGGTAAATCGCATCGTTGAGCGTTTCGCCGTTTTCCGCTTCTGCCGTCATCTGTGTGATCCAGGAATTTGTTGAGATATTGCTGATGTTGCATTCCGTACCGCCGAAGTCAAGATCGTCGGGAAGTGCGGTTTTCAAAGAGGTGTCCACAATCTCGGTTTCTGTTGCCGCCACAGTATCACTGACGGCATCGGTCACAGCCGGTTCCGCGACAGAAGAGCCGCAGGATGCGAGCATCGATGTCAGCAGAAGCAGAGAAGCAAATCTGCAAGCGTAATTTTGTTTTTGCATTATAATCTCCTGTTCTTTTCTATCAGTATTTTTTTGAACATATTATATATATTATAAATGATTTCTCTGTATTTTGTCAATAGTATTTTGAAAAATTTCAGGCGATGTCCAAGTATCCGGACACCGCCTGTTGATTTATTATGTGCGATCAATCCACAACCGCCTGTGCGACTGCAACCTTTTCACCCGTCTGCATGGAGCGATACAGTGCATCCATGTAGAATACGGGCTGAGCCATCTGCTCGTACGTACCGTGCATCTTGCCGGTGCGGAGCATCCGTGCAAAGACACGGCATTCGTTTGCATAGGCATCATCGAGTGTGATGATCTGCGTATGGATGCCGCCCTTGGTGACAACCGTACCGCCGTACTGATACATACCTTCGCAGAAATGATTGGAAATAGTGTAGTTTTCATAGCCGACGAGCGCGGTAACACCCTTGTCGTCGCGTCCGACTGCCTGTACCCACTTGGGATCCCATCCGAAGACGGCAAGAGAGATCTCCGTCAGATGATCCGCGTAGAACCAGAAGTTGCCGTATTCGTTGACCATGTTGACGGGTGCGTAAACGGAACCGGTCAGAATACCGTCGCGATTGTTAGCCGCATACGCCGCCAGACGTTCGGTTTCCATACAGACCTTCAGAGAAGAGCCGCCGCAGATCGGGATGTTCTTGTCCTTTGCAAGCTTTGCAAGCGCAATTGCTTCTGCGGGATCAGATGTAAAGGGCTTGTCGATGAATGCGGGAAGTCCTGCTTCGAGGAACGGACGCGCATATGCGGCATGATATTTGCCGTCACGTGCGGTGACCATAACCGCGTCGACATGTCCGAGCAGATCCTCGGGCTTGTCAGCAATGAACTTCACGCCAGCCTGTTCGATCAGTGCCTTGTTGGATGCATCATCAGTACCGAACGTACCGACAACCTCGATATCGTCAAATTCACCCGCAAAACGGGTATCGATGCCGTTGAACATCTTGGAAAATGCCATGGCATGGGAGTTTTCCGAGCCTAAAATACCAATACGAAACATGGTGTTTCTCCTTACTTTTCTTCAAATACGGTTCTGCCGCCGACAACGGTGCGGACAACATGCAAGCTGTCATCAAACAGCACAATATCCGCGCGTTTGCCCGCATCAAGGGTTCCGCGGTCGGTGAACTTCTGAATTTTGGCAGGGGTTTCGGTCAGCATCTTCACGGCATCACACAGCGGAACCTCGGCAATGTTGACCATGGTACGCAGCAGACGGTCGGTCGTTGCGACGCTTCCGGCAAACGCCTGACGGTCGGGCATCTTCGCAACGCCGTCTTCAATGATGACAGTCTGACCGTTTGCAAGACTGCCGAGAATGCTTTCCGCACCGTCGGGAAGACCTGCACCGCGGATGGAGTCGGTGACAAGACAGGTACGGTCGGGACCGATGAATCGGTAAATCATCTGCAGAAGTCCCTTGGGAAGATGACAGCCGTCGGCAATGATTTCCACGGTCAGATCATCGAGCAGATAACCGGCTTCGACGACACCGCAGACACGGTAAGCGTTGACACGGTGAACCGTGCTCATGCCGGAATAGAAATGCGTCAGATGCGTGTAGCCATGCTTCATTGCCTCTTCTACCGTTGCAAGGTCCGCATCGGAGTGACCGACAGCGCAGAGAACGCCCTTTTCACGGCAGGCGTCAGCAAGTTCAAACGCACCGTCCAGTTCACATGCAACCGACCAGCGCAGGAGCTTGTCGGTGGAGTTCAGAATCGGCAGGTATTCCTCGGGTGTGGGATTCTTTAAGAAGCGCGGATCCTGAGCTCCTGCCTGTGCGGGAGAAAAATACGGACCTTCCAGATGGATGCCGGGCATATCCGCACCGCGCTCGTTGATTGCCTGTGCCTGTGCGTGTACATCGAACATCTTGCAGGTTTCCTCATAGGAGGCGGACATTGCGGTCGGGAGCAGCGTGGTTGTGCCGTGCTGTGCATGCAGCTCGGCAGCACCGAGGAAAGATTCTACCGTACCGTCCATAAAGTCATAACCGCCGCCGCCATGGGTATGCAGGTCAATAAAACCGGCAGAGAGATACGTGCCGCCGGCATCAATGACCTCGCATCCGTCAAAGGAAGCGGGAAGCGCTGTCAGAATTCCGTTTTCGTATGCAACGGCACCATCCGTGATTTTGCCGTCACGGATGATGCGTGCGTTTGTAATAATCGTCATAGCCATATCAGAACTTCTCGGGCAGGGGATTCTGGCGGTGAATTTCTTCCATGACAGCAATCATCTGCTTGATCTTTGCGGGCTTGATGACAAGTTCCTCGCCTTCGGTCAGATGGGCGAAGATGTTGTCATAGTAAGCCTTGACAGCGGTATCAAACGCAGAGCCCTTGAGGTCTTCGTGCTCGACCTTCCACGGCAGGGTTTCGCCGCAGTATCTCGGTTCATCGTTTGCACCGCGCAGGGACTGCAGGTTGAGCTTGGGATCTTCGACATCCGCGGGATCGTAATACTTGTAGTCGATGGCAGCCATGGTAGCCTTGAGAGAACCGTACTGACCCTGAATGTTGTAAGTAAAGTCTGCATATGCATTGCAGGAGGAAATTTCGACATCGATGACAGGCTTGCCGGGCATCAGCATCAGAACCTTACAGAAGTCTTCTGCGTCACCGTAGCTGTTGACGATATCGAGACGGGAAGCAATCTGCGGCATTTCATCGGAGTCCAGCAGGTCGAGTGCCTGTTCAAACGGGTGCGGGCCGGTGTTGCGCAGACAACCGCCGCCGAAGCGCTGAGAGCACTGCCAGTCCCAACGGCGTGCCCAGCCGGAGAACTGAATCTTGATCATGGCAATACGTCCAAGAACACCGGATGCGAGAATTTCACGGATGCGTCTTGCATACGGTGCAAAGTGAGACTGCTGGAAGACGCACAGCATGACGTTGTTTTCAGCGGCTGCATCGATCAGTGCCTGACAGTCATCGGCATGAACCGCAAACGGCTTTTCGGTGACGACATTGAAGCCTGCCTTCAGGAAATCAAGCGCAACGGGATAGTGCTGA
>JAFYTT010000306.1 GCA_017558715.1 Clostridia bacterium
ATGCACCAAACGCTCCTGCCTTTGGTACGTGATATTTGCCCCGGCTTTGCCGATGTCAAGTGATATATTTCATCCTGCGGATGAAATGCTTATAAAAAAGGAGGCAACCCCATGCAGCACTACGGCTTTAATTTTCTGTGGATGTATTCCTACCATCCCGAATGGTCTCCCCGCCCCAAGGAACCGAATCTTGCCGAGCTTGATTTTCTCGCCGACGAGGGCTTCAACTTCGCGCGGATTCCGACCGACTATCACTTCTGGACAAAGGACTTTGATTACTGTCATCCCGATGAGGAAGTGATTTCGTACTTTGACCGTTACATCGAGGCATGCAATGCGCGCGGCATTCACGCCTGCATCAACATCCACCGCGCACCCGGCTACTGCATCAATTCGCCCGAGCGCGAAAAACACAACCTGTGGCGCGACGAGGAAGCACAGGAAGGGTTTGTCTATCTGTGGCAAATGTTCGCAAAGCGTTACAAAGGCATTTCCTCTGACAAATTGAGTTTTGACCTTGTCAACGAACCCGCGAACATTCCGCCGACGCATCCGTGTACGCGTGATGACCACGAAAAGGTCATCCGCAAAACCATCGCCGCCATCCGTGACATCGACCCCGACCGCGAAATCGTCATTGACGGCTTCGACGGCGGCGGTACCGCGCTTCCCGAACTTGCCGATGCCGGTGTCATTCACTCCGGCCGCGGTTATCATCCGTTTGAGCTGACCCATTATAAAGCGGAATGGACACGCTATGAGGGCGAATGGAAGATGCCCGCATGGCCGTTTGTCCGTGACGACGGTTCTGTCTCGGATATCGACGATCTGCGCCGCTATTATCAGCCGTGGAAGGATGTACAGGCAAAGGGCGTGCGCGTCCACATTGGCGAGTTCGGATGCTACAACAAGCTGCCCAACCCGATTGCCCTTGCTTGGCTGCGTGATCTGATGACGGTCTTCCGCGAAAACGGCTGGGGCTATTCCCTGTGGAACTTCACGGGTGCCTTCGGTATCTGCGGTCACGGTCGTCCCGATACAAAGTGGGAGGAATACAAGGGCTTTACCGTCGACCGTGAAATGCTGGAAATTTATAAATCGGGTATGATTCGATAACGATTACGGGGGATACTGATTCGCAAACCGCCATGCGATAGGTATCCCCCATAAATTTGATCTTTGTTCTATATCGCGGACGCTCAATCCGCCCCTGTCATTGAAGCTGTCTGCCTCAACAGTTCTGATTTCTCATTCCTAATTTCTAATTTCTAATTTCTAATTCATCTTACCCCAGTCTCGCAATCATCTCGTCCTGCAAATTCCGCGGCAGATCGACAAAGTGTGCCGAAACGCCCCACAGACGCACGATCAGATCCTTGTACTTCTCAGGCTCGATCTGTGCCTGCCGCAGTGCCGCCGCATCCATGACATTCGGCTGATGCTGCATACCGCCTTTGGCAAAATAACCGCGCAGAAGCCGTTCAAACGTCTCCGCTCCTTCATTCCCCGCAAAGACCGACGAAAAATAGTTGACCATCACGCACATGTTCCATTGAATCAGCGCAGAATCGAGCTTTGCCGCAGAGGAAAGTGCTGCAGTCGGACCGTTCTTCATCGTACCGCTCTCGGGTGTCAGCGTGACGGCAACGGGTGTCCCCGCATAACGCCCCTCGGGTGTTGCACCGATTCCGGAACCGGTCGGCACGGGATGCGGCTGATGGATACCGCCGAGAATCGCGCCGCCGCGTGCGGTCTGATACTTTTCACATTCCCTCAGACCGAACTGCAGAACATCCACGGCAATGGAATCGACAAAATCGTCGTCGTTGCCCCATTTCGGCGCATGCCACAGAACCGCACGGATATACTGTCCGCGCTCACCATCAAAGTTCTGCTTGCATGCCTCGCGCACCTCGGAAAGTGTGTACTGCTTCGTTTCATAAACCGTCTTTTTGATGGCGGCAAGTCCGTTGATCGCTTCTGTCGCGGTACCGAGCATCAGACCCTTTGCGCGGATCGGATACGGCTGGAACGCGACATCCAGACCTTGTTTGGTGGAGCCGTGATACAGCGCAGAAAGCAGAGGCAGCGGTGCCATCGGACTGTTGCCGCCGCGATCGGGGGGCATCCCGTGATTGCGAATACCGTCAAAGTAGGCATCATAATCTCCGTTTGCATAAAGCTCCAGATGCGCCTCGGCACGGTTATAACCCGCGACCGTACCGGCAATCGCTTCTGCAAGCTTTTTCTTGTAAGCTTCCAGCAGCGCATTAAAATCGGGATAATCACACGATTCGTCCAAAAGGGACAGCAAAAGTTGGGCAAGCTGCGGATGACCGCACAGCCAGAAGTCGCCCTTGCCGGGAATGTTGATGTCCTGGCAGAGATCAAACGCATAGGATCGCGCATCCTCTGGTGCGATCCCGCGTCCGATCAGGCTGTCGACAAACCGATCGTCGTTGTAGTAGGAGACAAAGTTGCACCCACTGACCGTCAGTTTCGCCGCACGGGACAGAAACGCGGGTGGATTACACTTACTGACACGCAGATTGAGCTCGGGTTCCGGCAGACGTGTCAGATCGACCGCATCGAGAAACGCCATGGTGACAGAGTTGACCGCATCCGAGCCGTCGGGCAGAACACCGCCGAGTGTGATGACCAGCTGGGCTGCGTATTTGCCAAGGTATGTGATGTTGAGATCCGCCTGATCGTACATTTTGAGCAGCAGGCACGCAATCAGTTCCACCGCTTCCTCATACGCGGTATCGCCGAGGAATCCGCCAAACAGCACATCGAGCCGTCCGTAGTTGATAAATTCAAAGCTCTCGACGATGATGCCGAGATGCGCAAACCAGAGAAGCTGAATTGCTTCCTGCAGAGAACGCGGAACACCGCCCGATACATGACGGCAGACTGCGGCAATCTCCGAAAGCTCACCTGCACGTTCTGCATCTTCCTCTTCTGCAGCAAGCCGCGCCGCCTCGTCTGCATACCGCAGAATCAGCGTCTTCAGTCCGTTGTATGCAATCACGACCGAGGACAGAAATTCACGCTGATGGACCATCAGTGTGTCATCATGAAGCCGGTTTCGCGTATCGTCCAAAATTCCGTCGATGCCGCGGGAAAGAATGATGCCGAAATCGGGCGTGTAGTGCGTGCGGTTGCGATAGCTCTGGTCACAGCCGAAACGCGCGATATCGTCATCATTGACATATTTCGCACCCGCAAAGAGCGTATACCCGAAGACTTCGTGTCCGTCTGCGTTGCCGTCGAGCGGTGTATACAGCGTGCGTGTACCGACGATGCGTTCCCGCTCTCCGATGTACACAGGCATTGTTTCAAAGAGTTTTGCAAGACCCAGTGCCTTGCGTTCGGGCAGACTCAACGGCTCTCCCGATACATCCATGGGCATCATCGGTGCTCTTGCGCATTTGTTTGCAGCGCTGACGGTCTGCCCGCGCAGAAATTCGATTCGTGTCATTGTCATAGCGTTGTTTCCTTTCCTTGTTGTTATCGTACCAAAAGACCGGCTCGGGCAAAGATGTCCGCAAAGGTCTGCATCTGTTCCTGGGTGGGTGGTTTGATGTCTTTCATTGTGTAAGGCATCCCGACCGATTCATATTTTTGTACGCCGAGCGTGTGATACGGGATCAGCGTCACACATTCCGCGGTTTTCACGTTTGCCGCAAGATGTGCAATCGCCGTCATTTCTCCGACATCCGCATTGAATCCGGGGATCACGGGAACACGAAGCCAGATGTGCGCACCGACCTCGGACAAATGCGTAAGATTCTCAAAAATCCTTGTATTGTCAACACCCGTTCCCGCCTTGTGCTTTTTGGCATCGGCACATTTGATGTCGTAAAGGTACAGGTCACACACGTCAAGCGTTTTGGCGAATGATGCCCACGGCACATAACCCGATGTGTCGATGACGGTGGAAATGCCATCGGACTTGACGCGGGAAAGAAGTTCCCAGACCGCATCCGCCTGCAGAAGACACTCTCCTCCCGAGCATGTCACGCCGCCGTCCGCACCGAAAAAGTCACGGTCACGCAGAACCTCACGGTAAAGATCCCCCGTTTCCCATTCCCTGCCGCAGACATGGAGCGCCCCTGTCGGACAGCGCGCGGCATCCTCGGCATTGGACCGTGTTCCGCACAGACCGCATCCGATGCAGTCCCCCTTCATCCATTGCAGGATCGGTGCCGGCGACAGCCCCTCCGGATTGTGGCACCACGCACACCGAAGCGGACATCCGCGGAAAAAGACCGTCGTGCGAATCCCCGGTCCGTCATGCACGGAAAAGCGCTGAATATCAAAGATATTTGCTTTCATGGCGGCTCCTTTCTTTGTTTTCCGTTCGGGGACAGACATCCGCGAATGTCCCAAACCATACGGATTTTCTTCATTATATCACACATCGGCGGTGTTGTAAAGAGGATTGAACACAAATTGATTGACACAACGCCGACAGTATGTTATAATGAAACAAAACAAAATGAAAGGACTTTTCATCCATGACCGTACAATCCGCATTACAAAACGCCGTTTGGGTCGGCACCGATTACGTCGGCTCCCCGATCATCGAGCGCCGCTTCACCCTCGATACCGTTGCAGAAAACACCGTGCTCACCGTCACGGGACTTGGCTATTTCAAGGCATCGGTCAACGGCATCCCCGTGACAGACGACCGATTCCAGCCGCATGTCACCGATTATGAACGCCGTGCATTCACAAAAATCACCTATCCGTGCCGCGACACATTCACGCACCGCATTTATGTCTGTACCTATCCGATTGCCGATCTTCTGAAAAACGGCGAAAACATCCTGACGATCCAGCTTGGTGACGGCTTCTATCGCCAGCACGAGCGCGTTGCAGAAGGTGAGATGTCCTACGGCGACATTCTGAAAACCGTGTTTGCGCTGACAGCAGGCGAGGATGTCCTGCTGGTCTCCGACGGCACGGAGGTATGGCGCAAATCGGAGATTGTCAAAAGCGCGCTGTTCCTCGGTGAAATCCACGACCGTACCGCCATCGACGAAACCGCCCATCCCGTCATGACGCTTCCCGCACCCGATTCCATCCTGTGCGAGCAGATCGGCACGCCCGACCGCGTCATCCGCAGAATCACACCGACGTGTCTCGGTGTTGTCGGCGGAAAAACCGTATATGATGCCGGTGAGAATATCAGCGGCGTTGTGCGCGTGACAAAGCCTGCAGGCAAGGTCACCCTGCGCTTTGCCGAGGAGCTTTTGGAGGACGGTTCTCTTGACTTTTCGACGACAGGTGCGGACTATACGTGTGCATCGGGTGCAAAACAGATCATGTGTGATACCTTCATCGGAGAGGGCACGTTTGAGCCGCAGTTTGTCTGGCATGCATTCCGCTATTTTGATGTGGAAGGTGATATTGACGACTGCGAAGTCCTCGTCATTCACGCCGATACACCTGTGACATCTACGTTTTCATCCTCGTGCGAGGGTCTTGACTTCCTCTATGAGGCCTTTATCCGCTCTCAGCTTGACAATATGCACGGCTCGATTCCCTCCGACTGCCCGCACAGAGAACGCCTCGGTTATACCGGTGACGGTCAGAACTGTGCAGAGGCGGCAATGATGCTCCTTGACAGCCGCGCATTTTACCGCAAATGGATCCGCGATATTTTAGACTGTCAGTCGATTGACAACGGTCACGTGCAGCATACCGCACCGTTCCAGGGCGGCGGCGGCGGTCCCGGAGGCTGGGGCTGTGCCATGGTTCTCGTCCCGTATGCCTATTATCAACAGTACGGTGAGACAGACATGCTCGCAGACTGCTATCCCGCGATGGTGAAATGGGTGGAATATCTTTGCGGTCATTCCGAGGACGGTCTTGTCGTGCGCGAGGAAGACGGCGGCTGGTGTCTTGGCGACTGGTGTACCTATGATACGTGCATCCTGCCCGAACCGTTTGTCAATACGTATTTCTTTGTCCGCTCGCTCGATATGCTCACAGAAATTGCCGAAGTTCTTGCAATGCACGAGGATATCGACCGTTTCCGCGCACTTGCCAACGACTGCCGTGAAGCTCTGTGCAGAACGTACTATGCCGACGGTCATTATTGTGACGGAATTCAGGGCGCGGATGCGTATGCGCTCGATATCCGTCTTCTGCCCGATTCCGCCGCAGACGCACTTGCGGATAAGTACGACGCGCTCGGACGCTTTGATACGGGCTTCCTCGGCACCGACATTCTCCTGCGTGTGCTGTTTGATTACGGTCACGCCGATACCGTCCTGCACCTTCTTTCCTCTGAGGCGCGCGGCTCGTTCCTCTACATGAAGCGGCACGGCGCAACGACCGTCTGGGAGGACTGGCACGGCGGTGCCTCACACAATCACCCGATGTTCGGTGCACCCGCGCGTCTGCTCTATCAAGGATTTCTCGGCATCCACCGCGCAGAACCGGGCTGGAACCGCATCGAAATCGTCCCGCAGATACCCGCAGCCCTTGACAGCATCGCGGGATCGCTTGACACCCCGCGCGGCAGAATTTCCGTCACCATCAAGCGCGATCGCGATACCCTCTGTGCGGCTGTAACGATGCCTGAGGGGACAGACGGAATATTCCGTTACGGTGATGCTGCAGAAAAACTGCATGCAGGCGAAAATCTGATCAGAATGTAACCTGAGAACGTTGATATAGAAATGAAAGGATGACTCCCATGAAAATCAAACGCTGTTTCAGCACGCTGACCTGCATCGACGCAACGATTGCAGAAGTCGTGACTTATGCAAAAAACCACAATATGTCCGGCGTGGAAATCCGTCTCGACGCGGCACAGACCGTCTGCGGAACGGGTCTTGAAGGTGCCAATGACATCCGTGCGCTGTTTGCCGATGCCGGTATCGCGATCACCGATCTCGCAACGGGCGTCAACGTCACAGGACTTGGTGACCTTGGCGCGGAAATGACAAAGGCAGAGGGCTGTGTGAAGCTCGCATCGGCGGTCGGTGCCGGTGCCATCCGCATTTTTGTCGGCGGTCATCAGCCGAAGCTGTCCGTTGCGCCCAAGGAAGACATCGACGCGATTGTCGCCTTTGTCCGGGACCTGTGCGACTATGCAAAAGAATACGGTGTCGCCATTTGGGCAGAAACCCATTCCTCGCACTCCACCGCCGCATCGATGAAAGTATTATCCGAACGCGTCGGACGCAAAAACCTTGCCGTCATCTGGGATGTTCTGCACTCCATTGAGTTCTGCGAATCACCCGAGGACTCGGTCAGACTGCTTGACGGCGGTCTGCTTGCCCATGTCCACATCAAAGACGCGCGTCCGTCCGATGATCCCGATGCGTCGCAGTATGTCCACACGTCCCTCGGCGCGGGTACCTTCCCGCTTGCAAGGGTTCTCTCCCTGCTCGATGAAGCCGCCTATGACGGTTATCTGTCGCTGGAATACGAGCTTCCGTGGAGACCGGAGTTAAAAGGCAGTTATGCCGATACCGACGCGATTCTGGATGCGTACAACGCATGGCTTGACGAGGCACAGAAAGAATAACAACAGAACGTGGCTGGCGGTGATATGCAGAATATCGCCGCCAATTCCGTTTTTTCAAAATTTTTCTGTTGATTTTTGAAATAGATTAGTGAAACGCCGCATTTCCATTGATTCTATTGTCAGAGGACCTCAAAACGAAAAGACAGGAGTGATGACTGCATGGATGAAAAACAGCTTGCCGCGCTGATGTGCCGATATGCTCCAATGGTGACCGCCGTTGTGTCGGGCATCCTCGGACGCGGACACAGACGTGATGTCGAAGAAGTGACGGTGGATGTGTTCTACCAGTTCTGGCGTGCAGACAAGTACGACGAGGGAGAACAGGGGATACGCAATCTTCTCATCACCATTGCACGCAGACAGGCGATCAACCGCCTGCACAGCATCGCACGAAAAAAAGAAGAAATCCTCGACGATGAAGTGCTGGACGCAGAGCTTTGTGCCGCAGGTCTTTGGGACGACGAAATTTCCGCCGCCTGTGACCGCGAACTGATCCGTTCTGTCATTGACGGACTGACACCGCCCGACAACGAGATTTTTGTGCGCCGCTACTACTATTGCCAAAGTGTCAAAGAAATCGCCCGCGCCATCCGCAAACCGCCGAAATTTGTTGAAAACCGCCTGTACCTTGCCAAGAAGACCATTCGCGAGCGTCTGCTTGCGGCGGGCTTCGGACATATCTGGGCAAAGCCCGACGATACCCAAAGAAAGGAGAAGCACCATGATCTTACGTAAAACACCGTCTGCATTTCTGCGTACTCTGCGTTCCATTCCCGCAGACAAGCTCCCGACACTGCCCGCAGAGAAGCTGTCCGCGCGCAGACAAAAGCGGCTGGAGGATGCCGTTTTCGCACGGATCGCCAACGAGCAAACCCGCACGATCTTTGATGCCGAACCGATCCAATCGCATACATCCCCCGACGACGATGCCTATGTCACCTACGATTCCCCGTTTGAAATGACGGTGATTGAACCGGGGGCTTGGAAACGGAATCTGCGCCGTTCACTCGCATCGGTGCTTGCCGCATGTCTGTGCTTTGCCGTTCTTGCGGCTGCGGTTTTGTACCGCCACGACATCGCCCTGTATTTTGCAGAGCATTCCCATCTTGTTGACACGGTTGAACCGGGTCATGTGGAAACACAGGCGACCGATGATCTGCCGGAAACCGGTGTCGCGCCGCCCTTTGAAAACGCCGAGGGATTGCGCTTGGATGTCATCGAGATCGACACCACCTACACAGGACATACTTCCCTGTCTGTACGGCTGACATCCGATGACCCGCTGGAAGGCATCTCCGTACAGTACAGCCGCGTCATTCTGACCAAATGGAATTCCGAGACCGAACAGTACGAAACACTTTACGATGTGTACACCTCTCCTCAGCCCAAACTCGATGTACTGGCAGGGGTACTGGATTTCCCGCTGATTGGACTCGGAAAAACCAATACGGTTGAAGCCGACATCACCGTCAGCCGCGATTTGAGAGGACAAACCGGCATTTATTATCTTGTGCTGGAAGGATTGACGCTGGTGCGCGATTCCGATGATCCGGCATCCGGCGACTATGAAACGGCTCTGATTGCAGAGACGCTGACGGACAGCACAGTGCTCGGCAGCTTTGTGATCTATCCCACAGGCATCGAAACTATGCCTGTGGAAACACTCCCGCCGCGCGATACGATGACTCCGCCTCCCGATTCAGCATCCGTGCCGCACGATGCATCCAATCTCTCCACCCTTGTGCTGTCCGATACCAAAATTGACGGTAACAACGTGACACTGCACCTTGCCCTGAACGTACCAAACATCGATCCCGACGGGGTCGCCGTATATTACCGCATCGAGGAAACCGAGCTTTGGAACGAGGAAAAGCAGGTGTGGGAGGGCAAGCACGGAACCGACTTGAGCGGTGATGACACCTACTTTGCCAAAATGGTGATGGCAGGCGACCTGCATTTTGAAATCGACGGTGTCGCCGACAGCATCTTTGATACCCCGTACTCCGTGTTCGGTAAAATCAGCATGGCACTGCCCGATGACGGCTGGTACCGCATCAC